>JALYPB010000408.1 GCA_030856585.1 Gemmatimonadota bacterium
GCCCGGGGGTGACGCGTCGACACTCATGACAAGCATCCAGTCCGAGCTTCTCTCGTTGCCCGATTCGACGGTAGTCCACAGCGGGCACGGCCCCGACACCACCATCGGTGTCGAGCGGCTGACGAATCCGTTTTTGACTGGGGCATATCGACTTGGATAGTATGGCGGCCGTTCCGCAGCCAGCCTGTAATCGTTGTGGGTTTCTTGTCCCCGGCCGCGCCTGGGGCTGCAAGAACCGCTGCGGGAACTGCGGAACGATGTACCCGCTCGGGGACTGTTCTGACTGATTCCGCGCCTGCCATTCTCGATCTCCAGCCGCTGAGCGTTCCCCAGGCGGCACCGCTCGACATATCCCGGTCCGATCTGCCCGCCCGGCTGCGTCCTGCGGCTAACCTGAGTGTTCTCGACATCTCGGAGTTCTTCGGCGAGACCACCGGAGGAGTGCGAACCTACCTCCTCGAGAAGGTGCGCTACGTCCAGCGCAACCCGCTGCTCCGGCAGGTGCTGGTCGTTCCCGGCGCGGCAGACCAGATCCTCGAGGGAGGCGGAGTCCGCTGCTACCGGCTCCATGGTCCGCCGATCCCCACCCAGAAGCCATACCGCTTCATGCTCGCTACCGAGTCTACCTCCCGGATCGTGGCCCATGAGCGCCCCGACCTGATCGAAGTAGGCAGTGCGTGGTGCGCCCCGTGGCTGATCCGTCTGGCCACCCGTCGCATCCAGGTGCCCACGGTCTGGTTTTACCACAGCAATTTCCCTCGCATCATAGCCCCTCGCCCCCGCTCAGCCGGATGGCTGCGCCGGAACGCGAGCTCGGCCGCGTGGTGGTACGTTCGCCGGCTTGGCCGCCTGGTTCACACCACCATCGCTCCATCCGAGACGGTGGTCAGGGAGCTCCAGGAAGCCGGGCTTCAGAACGTGGTCTGCGTTCCCCTGGGCGTGGACCTGGACCGCTTCAATCCGGTCCGTCGTAGCCATGCTGCCGAGACTCGGCGACGCTTCGGGCTCCCAACCGGCCCGCTGGCCATGTACGTCGGACGTATCGCGGGAGAGAAGGACCTGGACGTGCTGCTGGCTGCCTGGCCCCGGGTGGAGCGGCGCACTGGCGCCCGGCTCGTCATTGTGGGCGACGGTCCCGCCCGGCTGTCGCTGCTGGAGGCCCCGGGAGGCGATCGGGCCATCTGGCTGCCGTTTCAGAGGGACCGGGACCAGCTGGCCGACCTGTATGCCGCAGTGGATCTGGCCGTGGCCCCCGGCCCAGCCGAGACCTTCGGACTCGCCGCAGTAGAGGCTCTCGCCAGCGGGAACCCCGTGCTTTCGGTTGACCAGGGCGGCGTGGCCGAGACCGTGACCCGTTCCGGGGCCGGCATGCTGTACGCCTCGGGCGATGCCGGTCACCTTGCCGAGGTAGCGGAGCGGCTGCTCGGTGCCGACCTCCCGGGCCTGGGATTGCTGGCTCGCCGCTATGCTGAATCGCACCACAGCTGGGACGGCGTGTTCGATCGTCTCTTCTCGGTATACCGCACGGTGCTCGCCCGGTGAGCCCGGTAGCGGCCCACGTCATCTGCCTCAGCCTGGTGATCCTGGATTTCCTGGTTCGCGGCTGGCGAATCCAGTGGATCATGAAGGGTTTGGGTTTTCACCTGCGGCTGCGCGACGCGTTCGTGGCCAACGCGTTCGGTGATGCGGCCAACGCCCTCACACCGATGCGGCTGGGAGGCGAGCCGGCACGAGTGGCCGGGCTGATGCGCAGTGGCGCGCGCACGACGGCGATCCTGGTGGGTGTGACGGTCGAGGCCGTGATCTCGCGGCTGGCGCTCATCGGGGTTGCCGCGTGGCTGATCTGGGAGTATGCGCCGGCCTGGTGGGTGACGGCGGGGCCGAGCCTCCGGGCCGCCGCCTCGAACGCCTGGCCCTGGATCCTGGTCGTCCTGGTTCTCGGCGTCGTGCTGTGGCGCTATACCCAGCGGGCGGTATCTCCAGCGTCGCGGCGGATGCGCCGGCCGATGCGGCGGGTGCAGGTGTACCTGAGGCGGATGCCGCGGTGGCCGCTGGTGGCGAGCACTGTGCTCAGTGTCATCCCGATTGCCACCCGCATCGCGATCCTTCCCGTGCTCGCCCTCACGTTGCCGAGCCCGCCATCACTCGGCCCCGTCATCTTCGGGTCCTTTGCCCTTTTGTACAGCCAGATGGTGCTTCCCACTCCTTCTGGCGCCGGAGTCGTGGAGCTCGGCTTCCTCGGCGGTGCCGCGGGACCGCTGGGTGAAGGGCAGGGCTGGATTCTCCTCGCCTGGCGGTTCTACACCAATGGCCTGGGGGTACTGGTGGGGGTGTGGCTGGCGCTCAGCATCTACGGATGGCCGGTGCTGCGGAGGGTGCTGCGCGGGAAAGCGGTGCCGCTCACCGAGCAGCCGGACGCGTAAGTGCCGAAGCCGGCCCGATGGCGACCAGCATGACTGTGCGTTCCAGCGCCTGGGCCACGCCGTGGGGCAGGTCTGCCGGCGCCCACACCACTGTTCCAGGCCCGACCTCCCGGGTTTCCTCGCCCACGGTCATCCTCGCCTTTCCCGTCATGACCAGATAAAATTTGTCCGCCCCAGCGTGCACGTGGACTTTCTGTGACTGTCCGGGCTCGAAGCAGTTAAGGCCCACGAACAGGTGTTGCCCTCGGAAGAGATCGGCCTTCGTCGGCTTCTCGGCGTCGAACATGGCAACCGCGTGAATGGACTGAAAATGTTCGGTCATTCGAGTCCTTTGATAACAACCGAGAACGGAAGGCCGCTGAGGGTTTTTCTCATACGACAACTAACAGCGGGGCCATGACTCAAACGCGAATCGAACGCGATCCTCTGGGAGAGAAGGCCGTTCCCGCTGCTGCGCTGTACGGGATCCAGACCCTGCGGGCCGCCGAGAATTTCCCGATCTCCGGGCTGCGTCCGCTCCCTGCGTTCGTCGATGCCGTGGTGTGGATCAAGCGCTCGGCGGCCCTGGTGCACAGGGAGACCGGCCGGCTGGAGGCTCGGTTGGCCGATGCCATCGTGCAAGCGGCCGACGAGATCCTGGCGGGTCAGCATCGGGACCAGTTCATCGTGGATGTCTACCAGGCCGGTGCGGGCACCAGCCATAACATGAACTGTAATGAGGTACTCGCGAACCGGGCGAACGAGATTCTCGGCTCCGCTCGCGGCACCTATCAGCCGGTCCATCCGAACGATCACGTCAACATGGCGCAGAGCACCAACGACGTAATTCCCACCGCGATGCGGCTCGCGACTCTGGCCACCTTGCCCCGGACGCTGGCGGCGCTGGACCGGCTGGCGAAATCACTGCTGGCCAAGGGCCTGCAATTCGATGCCATTGTCAAATCGGGGCGCACCCATCTTCAGGACGCCACCCCGATCCGCCTGGGCCAGGAATTTACGGCCTACGGCCACACCGTCGAGCGGCATAAAAGAAAGATGGCCGAGGCCGCCGAGTGGGTACGGGAGCTGAACATCGGCGGGACCGCGGTCGGGACCGGCATCAACGCCGAGCCCCAATACCCCGAGTTGATGGTCCGCCACCTCCAGCAGATCAGCGGCCTGCAGCTGCGAGTGGGGGAGGACCGAGTGCAGCTGATGCAGTCGATGGGTGACATCGCTACCATCAGCGGCGCGCTCCGGGCCTACGTCCTGGACCTCAACAAAATCGCCAACGACATCAGATTGCTCGCCTCCGGGCCGCGAACCGGACTGGCGGAGATCCTGCTTCCCTCGGTGCAGCCTGGCTCCAGCATCATGCCAGGCAAGGTCAACCCCTCGATCGCAGAAATGGTCAATCAGGTCTGCTATCAGGCGCTGGGGCTGGACACCACCGTCGCCCTCGCCTCGGAGGCAGGTCAGCTGGAGCTCAACGTCATGATGCCCGTCATGGCCCACAACATCGTCTTCATGCTCATCATCGTGGGCAACGCCAGCGCCGCTCTGGCCGAGCGATGCGTGGACGGCATCGAGGCCGACGAGGCGCAGTGCGCTTACTGGCTGGAGCGGAGTCCGGCGCTGGTCACCGCGCTGGCGCCGAGGATCGGCTATGCCGAAGCGGCCAAGCTGGCCAAGGAGGCGGTGGCGAGTGGGCTCACCGTGAGAGAGCTGGTGGTGAAGAAGGGGCTGCTCAAGGGAAAAGACCTGGAGGAGGTACTCGACCTGCGTGCCATGACGGAGCCCGGGGTGCCCGGAGAGAAAAAAGCTCCGCCGGTCAAGCGCTCCGGTCGCCAGCGCGACGGAGCGGGGTAATTCCTGAGCTCTCCCGATCGCCCGCGGCGCTGCCCACTGGGAGCTCCACCACTCGAAAGGGCGGGCGATCGGGAAAGCTTTGTTGCAGCAGCACCATCGAGACGTTGTAGACCGGCGCATCCCCCATCGTGCGGCCCTCGAGCGAGCCGTGATGCGCATGGCCGTGGAAGACCACATCCACCGGGTAGCGGATGAGGGGCTCCTCCAGGCGGCTCGAGCCCAGGTAGGGGTAGATCTCCAGCGGCTCCCCCTGAACGGTGCCCACTATAGGTGAGTAGTGCAGCAGGGCAACGCGCCGCTCGGTTCGCAGCTGTCCCAGCGCGGTCTCGAGTTTCAGGGCCTCGTCAAGCGCCTCCCGCACGAACTGTTTGATCAGCCCTTCCCCCCAAGGCCCGAGCGCCCGTCGTCCAAACCCTCCGGCAAACCCCTTGATTCCGGCGAATCCGATGCCCAGCACTTCATGAGCTTCGCCGTCGAGAACGTGCACCCCTGCGTCACAGAGGATCCTGGCGACCTCGCGCTCCTTCCCCGACTCGTAATCGTGGTTGCCGAGGACTGCCACGATCGGGACCGGAATTGCCCCAAGCGCCTTGGCCATGAGCCGAGCCTCGTCGGGGTCTCCGCGGTCGGTCAGGTCACCACAGAGCGCAAGCACATCGGCGTGCTCAGCCACCTGACCGAACAGGAGCTGGAGCGGGGCGTCGTATCCCTTGCCGCCGAGGTGGATATCGCCGACCGCGGCGATGCGTACTACTTCCGATGTTTTTGTTGACATGCGATCAATTCACGGTGGTATAGCCCCAAACGCGGTGACCTGCGCCACACCCTGCGGGGGGTGACACCCATATCATAAGCGACACCACGGGGAGGCGGGCAAATGGCTCTGGCTCCGACCCAGTCGCTTGTTGAGACTCCCTCCCGGTTGTTCTACCGGGAGGCCATGGAAGTCTTGAACCGTGCCGGGGTGCCTTTCCTGGTCGGTGGAGCATTCGCGTTCATCCATCAAGCTGGGATCGACAAGTCGACGAAGGATCTCGACCTCCTCGCCCGTCCGCGCGACGTGCAGCGGCTGCTCGAGGCCTGCGCGGCCGCCGGTTATGAGACCGAGCTGGTCTTCTCCCACTGGCTCGCCAAGATCCGGTCGCCTGAAGGCTTCATCGACGTCATTTTCAGCTCCGGTAACGGCATCGCGACGGTGGACGACTGGTGGTTCGAGCATGCCACCGCAGGGAGCGTCCTCGGCGTCCCGGTAAAGGTCGCACCACCGGAGGAGACCCTCTGGTCGAAGGCGTTCGTGATGGAGCGGGAGCGCTTTGACGGTGCCGACGTGGTTCATCTGATCCTGGCCCACGGCGAGCGGTTGGACTGGAAACGGCTTCTGGCCCGGTTCGGTCCGCATTGGCGGGTGCTTCTCGCCCACCTGGTCATGTTCGGTTTCATCTATCCATCCCAGCGGTCGCGGGTTCCAGCCTGGGTCATGAGTGAGCTGCTCCAGCGGACAGAAGCCGAACAGACGGCGCCCGATGCCCCCGATCCGGTGTGCTACGGCACCCTTCTCTCCTGGTCCCAGTATCTGGGTGACGTACTCGGCGGCTCATACCGGGACGCCCGGATTCGTCCTTTCGGCACCCTGAGCGCCGAAGAGGTGGCCCGCTGGACCGCGGCGGATAAGAGCTGATTGCCTCCATCTCACCGCCCCCACATATTCCCATCATGCGGGTCACTACCTGGACCGAATACAGCCTGATCATCTCGATTCATCTCGCCAAACGGGGCCGGAAGGGGATCGGCCCGGTCGCGGCGCGCGAGCTGGCCGATACCGAGCGCCTCCCGGCTGATTATGTCGAGCAGATCCTCCTGCGGCTTCGGCGTGCCGGGCTGGTTCAGAGCGTACGCGGCGCCAAGGGCGGCTATTATCTCGCCAAGGAGCCGGATGCCATATCGGTCCGGGATGTCATGGCGGCCTCGGAGCATCAGACCTTCGAGATCAACTGCGAGACCCACCCGGTGGACGCTGACCGATGTAGCCCGGGGCATACCTGCAGCATCCGGCCGGTATGGCACGCCCTCCAGCAGCGGGTCGATCAGTTGCTGGCCGGCATTTCACTCGCCGACCTGATGAAGCAGGAGTCCGAGGTCCAGGAGCTGGTTGGGATATCGTCGGCGAGTTAGCTCACGTGGCAATGGCGAGCATCCCCCGACCCGGCTGGTCGGGTTTTTATTTTGGAGGCATCGGGATGAAGGCGGCACCAGGACGCGAAACGTTGCAGGAGCCCGATCTTTGGCGCGCGGTAGGGAACACGCCCCTGCTGCGTGTGGGGCTGGAGTCGGGGACCTCGCTGTTCCTCAAGGCCGAGTGGCTCAATCCCGGCGGCAGTGTGAAGGACCGCGCCGCGCGCGCCATCCTGCGGGACGGGCTTTGCCGCGGGGAGCTGCCGGGCAAGCGCCTCCTCGATGCCTCTAGCGGAAACACCGGGATCGCCTACGCGATGCTGGCCGCGGCCGCGGGTATTCAGGTGACGATCTGCCTGCCGGGGAACGCGAGTCCTGAGCGGCGCGCGCTTCTCGAAATCTATGGGGCAGAGGTGATTCTAACCGACCGGTTGGAGGGCACCGATGGGGCCGCGGAGCGGGCCCGGGAGCTCGTTGCCGAGCTCCCCGATCGGCATTTCTATGCCGACCAATACAGCAATCCGGCCAACCCGCGTGCTCATTATGAGACAACGGGTCCCGAGATCTGGGCTCAGACCGAGGGCCGCATCACTCATTTTGTGGCTGCGATGGGAACGACCGGAACCATGATGGGAACCGGCCGGTTTCTGAAGGAGAAGAACCCCCGCGTACGGCTCGTGGGTGTTCAGCCCGACTCTCCGCTCCACGGGCTCGAGGGTCTCAAACATCTGGCGAGTACCCAGCACTTGCCCCCGCTCTATGATCCCTCGGTGCCGGACCTGGTCATAGAGGTCCCGACTGAAACCGCCGACCGCACCGCCCGCGCCCTGGCCCGGGAGACTGGCTACCTGGTGGGCTGGTCGGCGGGCGCCGCGATTGCCGCCGGTCAGGACATCGTGCGCGCGAGCCCCGATGCGTGCGTGGTGGTGATTGGGTGTGACACGGGTAGCCGCTACCTGAGCGACGCGCACCGCTGGGCGGGCGGATGATGCTGCGGCTGAGCGCCGGCCTGGTCGAGGAGATTCGCCGGTCGGGTGAGCGGGCGTATCCGGCCGAGTGCTGCGGCGTGCTCGCCGGGCATCCTGGCGGGGTGAAAGAGGTAGTGAAGTTGATAGCGGTCACGAATAGGCGGACGGACGATCCACACCGCTATCTCATCGCGCCGGACGATCTGCGCGGGATCGAGGCCGAGCTGAGGTCACAGGGGTTGGAGGTTCTGGGCTGTTATCACTCACATCCCGATCATCCCGCCGAACCATCAGCCTTCGATACCGAACAGGCATGGCCGTGGTATAGCTACATCATCGTGCGGGTAGATCGTGCCGGAGCCGGGGAATTGACCAGCTGGGTGTTGAACGATGACCGGTCGGCCATGAGTGCCGAGTCGGTCGACGTACTGAGCGAGGTATGACATGGCGATAACAGTTTCCATTCCGACGCCGCTGCGACCTTTTACAGCCGGCCACGACTCCATCGAGCTGGCAGGTGAGACGGTCGGGCAGGTGCTCGACGGACTGCTGGCCGCTCACACCGGGCTCAAGCGACATCTCCTCCAGGACGACGGGCGGCTGCGCAACTTCGTGAGCCTCTACCTGAACGAGACGGACATCCGCCACCTGGCTTCGACCGCCACGCCGGTCCGCTCCGGCGACGTCTTGACCATTGTCCCCAGCATAGCCGGCGGTTCACCCGCAACGGCCGAAACCCAAGCATCCCTCTCTCATGCGGAGATGCTGCGCTACTCCCGGCATCTGTTACTCCCTGAGGTTGGCGTGGCTGGTCAGCGAAAGCTGAAGGCAGCGCGGGTGCTGACCATCGGGGCCGGCGGCCTCGGCTCTCCGTTGTCGCTCTACCTGGCCGCGGCCGGGGTGGGGAC
>JALYPB010000442.1 GCA_030856585.1 Gemmatimonadota bacterium
GGCATGGACATGGGGATCGTGAACGCGGGCCAGCTCCTCATCTATTCCGACATACCTCCCGACCTCTTGGAGCGGGTGGAGGACGTGGTGCTCAATCGGCGGCCCGACGCCACCGACCGGCTGCTGGAGGTCGCCGATTCGGTTCGGGGCCGGGCGGCAGCGCAGGCCACCGACCTCGCCTGGCGCAATGCGCCCGTGGCGGAGCGGCTGGCGCACGCGTTGGTGGAGGGAATCGCCGACTACATCGTCGAGGATACGGAGGAGGCGCGGCACCAGGCCGAGCGGCCGATCCACGTGATCGAGGGGCCGCTCATGGACGGCATGAACATCGTGGGCGACCTGTTCGGCTCCGGAAAGATGTTTCTGCCGCAGGTGGTGAAGAGCGCCCGGGTGATGAAGCGTGCCGTTGCCCACCTGATCCCCTATATCGAGGCCGAGAAGCTCGCGCGCGGCGATGAGAGCGAAGCCAGGTCGAATGGGCGGGTGTTGCTGGCCACGGTCAAGGGCGACGTCCATGACATCGGCAAGAACATCGTTGGTGTCGTGCTCCAGTGTAACAACTACGAGGTCATCGATCTCGGCGTCATGGTTCCCTGCGCCAGGATCCTGGAGACCGCCCGCAGGGAAGCGGTGGACATCATCGGCCTCAGCGGGCTGATCACGCCATCGCTCGAGGAGATGACCTTCGTCGCGGCGGAGATGCAGCGGGAGGGATTCACCATTCCACTCCTGATCGGCGGTGCCACCACATCGCGGGTGCACACGGCGGTGAAGATCGAGCCCAACTACAAGGGTCCGACCGTCCACGTGATCGACGCCTCCCGGGCAGTCGGGGTGGCCGGCAATCTGCGCAGCGATTCCCTTCGTCCCGACTACGTGGCTGGTATTCACGCCGAGTATCAGGACGTCCGCACCCAGCGCGGCAGCCGGAAGGCGGAGGAGCGTCACCAGTCGGTCAGCGACGCTCGAAAGAACCGGCTCGCCATCGATTGGCAGGTGCAGAACCCGCCCAAGCCATGCTTTGTCGGTGCCAGGACCCTGGAAGACTATCCGTTGGAGGAGCTGGCTCGGTTGATCGACTGGACCCCGTTCTTTCAGACCTGGGAGCTGGCCGGACACTACCCGGCCATTCTCAAGGATCCTGCGGTCGGGCCCGCTGCCACCAGCTTGTTCAGGGACGCGCAGGAGCTCCTCGGTCGCATCGTCCGCGACCGCCTGCTGACCGCCCGCGGTGTGTTTGGATTCTACCCGGCGAACAGCGTCGGCGATGACATCGAGGTCTACGGTGATCCCAACCGGAGCGACTGTAAGGCCACCATCCACACCATCCGGCAGCAGATGATCAAGCCGCCAGGCCGGCCGAACCTGGCCCTGGCCGACTTCGTGGCTCCGAGGGAGACAGGAATAGCCGACTATGTCGGAGCCTTCGCGGTGACAGCGGGTGTGGGCATCGAGACGCTGGTGGCCGGCTTCGAGGCCGCTCATGACGACTACAACGCGATTCTGACCAAGGCCCTGGCAGACCGGCTGGCGGAGGCGTTCACGGAGCGGCTGCACCAGCGGGTCCGCCGGGAGTTCTGGGGCTACGCGCCCGACGAGGCACTGGACAACGAGGGTCTCATCAAGGAGCGCTACCAGGGGATCCGGCCGGCCCCAGGCTACCCGGCCTGCCCCGATCACACCGAGAAGCGGATGCTCTTCGACCTGCTGCGGGTGGAGGAGAGTGCCGGCATTACGCTGACCGAGAGCTTTGCCATGCTCCCGGCCGCGTCGGTCAGCGGCTACTACTTCTCCCACCCCCAGTCCCAGTACTTCGGGGTCGGCAAGATCGGACGAGACCAGGTCGAGGACTATGCCCGCCGCAAAGGGATGGATGTCGCGTCAGTTGAGCGCTGGCTCTCTCCCAACCTGAACTACGAGCGATAGCATGCCGACGCTGGGCGACCTGATCGCCGACAAGCGGGTCCATGTCCTCGACGGGGCCATGGGCACGATGCTGTACAACCGCGGGATGTTCGTCAACGTGTCGTATGATGGCCTGAATCTCACCCAGCCCGGGCTGGTGCAGGAGGTGCATGAAGCGTACGTCCAGGCTGGGGCCGAGATCCTGGAGACCAACACGTTCGGGGCCAACCCGGTCAAACTGTCGAGCCACGGCCTCGACGATGAGACCGAAGCCATCAACCGCGCGGCGGTTACGATTGCCCGGCGGGCCGCCAATGGCCGAGCGCTCGTGGTTGGAGCCATCGGGCCGCTGGGCATCCGCCTGGAGCCCTGGGGGCCCACCGCGCGGGAGGAAGCAATCGGCTTATTCAGCCGTCAGGTGCGCGGGCTGCTCGATGGCGAGGTCGACGGATTCATCCTCGAGACCTTCAGTGATCTGCACGAGGTGGAAGCCGCGCTGTGCGCCGTCAGGGCGCTGAGCGAGCTGCCGGTCATGGCACAGATGACCGTGGGTCACGACGGCAGCACCAGCTACGGTACAACCGTCGAGACCATCGGGTCGAGGCTCGCCGAGCTGGGCGCCGACGTGATCGGGCTCAACTGTTCGGTAGGGCCGGCCGCGATGCTCGACGCGTTGGAGCGCCTGGTGGAGCGCACGAACCGTCCGCTGTCGGCCCAGCCCAACGCCGGGCTCCCCCGTGCAGTGGACGATCGCCGGATGTATCTCGCCAGCCCGGAATACATGGGGTCCTATGCCAGGCGGATGATCCAGGCCGGGGCCCGCTTTGTCGGGGGCTGCTGCGGCACCACCCCCGATCACATCAGGAAAATCTACGACTACGTGGCCAGCCTTCAGCCCCGCCGCATCTCTGTGGGCCGCGCTCCCGAGGGTCCCGCCGGGCCAGCCGGCGTGGAGGAGGTGCCTCTGGGTCAGCGCTCGGAGCTGGGCCGGAAGCTCGGCGCGGGCGAGCTGGTGACTACGGTCGAGATCCTGCCACCCAAGGGCTGGAATCCAGCCGATATGATCGAGCAGTGCCGCATGCTCCAGGCAGCCGGCGTGGACGCGGTCAATATCCTCGACAGCGCGCGGGCCCAGAGCCGGATGGGGGTTCTCCCGGCGGCGCTGATCGTCCAGCGCGAGGTGGGCCTGGAGACGGTCTTCCACTACACCTGCCGCGACCGGAACATGTTGGGCATGCTGAGTGATCTGCTCGGCGCAGCGGCCGGAGGGCTCCGCAATGTGCTGATCGTAACCGGCGATCCGCCTGCCATGGGACCGTATCCGGACTCGACGGCCGTCTTCGATATCGACAGCATCGGCTTGACCAATCTGGTTCAACGGCTCAACCAGGGCCTGGATCCGGGCGGCAACCCGATCGGCGAGCCCACCAGATTTGTGGTTGGCGTTGCCCTCAACCAGGGGGCCGATCTTGAGCACGAGTTGGAGCGGTTCGCGTGGAAGGTGGAGGCGGGAGCGGATTTCGCGGTTACCCAGCCGGTGTTCGATGCCGAGCAGCTTCAGCGCTTCCTGAGCCGCGTACGGGCCCCGATTCCGGTCATCGCGGGGATCTGGCCTCTTGCCTCGCTTCGGAACGCGGAGTTTCTAGCCAACGAGGTTCCCGGAGTGCAGGTGCCGCAGGCCGTGCTCGAGCGGATGCGGCTGGCCCAGGAGCAGGGGACCTCCGCCGCCCGGGCGGAAGGAGTAGCAATAGCGGCGGAGATGGTCGAGGCGATCAGGGGTTTGGTGCAGGGCGTGCAGGTCACCGCTCCTGCCGGCCGCATCGGTCCCGCGCTTGAGGTGCTGGCCTGTCTCAAGGCAAAAGCGTAAGCGCTTTCCTTCCCGCTCACGCTTTCCCGTCAGAGTAATTCTATAATCCTGCGGTACTGGGTCTCCACCTGCTTGAAGCCCAAGTTGCTCAGATAGACCTTATCCGCGCCTACATCCCTGAGTGCCCGAACCGTCTTCGCGCAGACCTCCTCAGGCGTCATTCCTGCCTCGAACTCTCGCGTGATCTCGGCCGCGGGGACCGGGAAGAAGTCCGCCAGCCGCGCCAGCGTGCCGGGAGTGGCGCTCCGATAGAGAAACACCCCAAAGACACCCGGATGAGTGACGCCCCGCCGGCGAGCCTCCTTGAGAAACTGCTCCACGGCACGGATGCTGTGGTGTGAAACGACCTGAGTGAGGTAGAACTCAGCCTCGAACTGGTCGTCCAGCAGGTAGTCCACCTGCTCGGCCGCCGGCCGATGCGGATTGGCCCAGCCACCGAGATCGAGCCTCGGCACCCGCTGGCGGATGAGGGACCGCAGCTCCCGGGCGTGGGGCAGGCAGCGCGGGGGTCCCACGGTATGGTCCCCACCAAGCACGGTGAGAGCCCCGAAGCCGTGCGAAGCAGCCCGCGACGCATACATCAGGCAGTATTCGATCGAGTGCTTGGATGTGAGGAATGGGACGATCCGGGAAGGATCGACATCGCCCGCCAGATTCCCGGTCAGGTGAGCCAGGTTCTCCTCCTCCGAGAGCCCTACAGCATTGTCGGTGAGGAAAATGAGAGTATCGTGACGGCTGAGGCGCTGGATCGAGTGATACATGTCGATCCAGAGCTCCATGGTGTCGTTGGAGGAGAGCCCAGTACGGGGCGGACGCAGCTCGACCGTCGCGAGGGGGCGGTCTTCCTGTAACCGTTGGAGCACGGACACGGCAGGAGCAGGATTGGGACTGGACATGGTGGGAAGGAAGCTAACTAGAGTAGCTTATGAGATGCCCGACACCGCCAGCGCCGTACCCGCCCTGACCGTTCTTTCCGACGAGGAATCGATGTTCCGCGATGCGGTTCGCGAGTTCGCGGAAACCGACGTCCGTCCCCATGTCTACGAGATGGACCAGGCCGCCCAGTTCCGCCCCGACCTCATATCCAAGTTCTTTGATCTCGGCCTTATGGGCATCGAGGTGCCGGAGGAGTACGGGGGGAGCGCCGGCACCATTTTCATGGCAGTCCTGGCCATCGAGGAGCTCGCACGGGTGGACGCCTCGGCGGCAATCTACGTGGACGTGCACAACACCCTGGTGAACAACGCCCTCCTCCGGAGAGCCAGCAGCGAACAGAAGTCGCGCTACTTCCCTCGGCTGACCAGCGGCCTGCTCGGAGCCTTTGCCCTGTCGGAGCCGGGCAGCGGCAGCGATGCCTTTGCCTTGGCCACCCGGGCCGAGCGCAAGGGCGACGACTGGATCCTCACCGGGACCAAGTTCTGGATCACCAACGGCGCCGAGGCGGGATTGTTCATAGTCTTCGCCAATGCCGATCCCTCCCAGGGGTACAAGGGAATCACCGGCTTCCTGGTCGAGAAGGGTTTTCCTGGATTCACCATAGGGAAGAAGGAAAACAAGCTGGGCATCCGGGCATCGAGCACCACCGAGCTTATTCTCGATGCTTGCATCGTGCCGGCCGAGAACGTCCTCGGACCAGTGGGACAGGGTTACAAGATTTCGATCGAGACCCTCAACGAAGGGCGAATCGGGATCGGGGCCCAGATGATTGGGGTAGCGAGTGGCGCACTCGAGGCCGCCACCGCATACGTGAAAGAGCGCCACCAGTTCGGCAAGCCCATCGCCGAGTTCCAGGCGGTTCAGTTTCAGCTGGCCCAAATGGCGACTGACCTGGAGGCCGCACGCCTCATGGTGTACAACGCAGCCCGCCTGAAGGATGCGGGGCAGGCGTTTGCCCAGCAGGCCGCAATGGCCAAGCTATTCAGCTCCCAGGTGGCTGACCGGATCACCTCGTCCTGCCTTGAATTATTCGGCGGGTATGGGTACTCCAAGGAGTACCCGGCCGAGAAATACTATCGGGATGCCAAAATCGGGACGATCTACGAGGGGACCAGCAATATGCAGCTGCAGACGATTGCGAAGGGGCTGTTGAAGTAGGCGGGGCAGCGGGGAAGCGGGGAAACTAAACGCGATGTCACCCTGAGCGC
>JALYPB010000008.1 GCA_030856585.1 Gemmatimonadota bacterium
GCTCTGAGACGGCACGCGAAACCTCCAGGACAGGGATGAATCGAGGACAGATCCCGACAGTATACGATTTCAGGCCCGCCGCGGTAATGCTCCGGTCTCAATCGGCGGCGACGAGGGTGCGCTGCCAGGCGAATGCGACGACCCCACAGCCCAGGCTCGCTGCAGCCGCTTCCCGTCTGGGGGAAACCCTTTCATCATACAGGCATGAACCAATATCTCGTACGCACCGGCCAGAAGGTCGATCTGGACGACTTCGATCCGGACGACACCAGTCTGGTTCCGGGTGGCAAGCCGGAGGCGAAGGAACGGCTGGCAGCCATCGTGGAGCGACTGGCCCGAATCCAGGAGCTGCTGTTCGCGGGACACGAACGAAAGCTGCTCATCGTGCTTCAGGGCATGGACACCTCGGGCAAGGATGGGACCATCCGGCACGTCATGCGCGGCTTCAATCCGCAGGGCACCCGGGTAGTGTCCTTCCGAAAGCCTTCCGAGGAGGAGCTGGATCACGACTTTCTCTGGCGGGTCCACGCCAAGGTACCGGCCAAGGGCGAGACCGTGGTGTTTAACCGGAGCCACTACGAGGATGTGTTGATCGTCCGGGTTCACGATCTCGTGCCCAAGACCCTTTGGCACAAGCGCTACGACCAGATCAATGCCTTCGAGCGGATGCTCTATGAGAACGGGACGGTGATCATGAAGTTCTTTCTCCACATCAGCCCCGAGGAGCAGCGGAAAAGACTACAGGCTCGGGTCGAGGACCCGACAAAGTGCTGGAAGTTCCAGCACGGTGACCTGGAAGAACGCAAGTTTTGGAAGGACTACATGCGGGCCTACGAGGAGGCGCTATCCCAAACCTCGACGGAGTGGGCACCGTGGTACATCGTGCCCGCCAACCAGAAGTGGTACCGGAACCATCTGGTCGGCTCCATCGTGGCCGAGACGCTGGACAAGCTGCACCTCAAGTACCCGAAGTGCGACCTCTCGCACGTCGTAGTGAAGTAGCAGCAGCCACCGTCCGTCTGTCCGCCTGCCCTCAGAACGGCATCGTGTAGGCGGGAGGTGTCACCCCGTTCAGACGGAGGTAAGGGACCACTTGTCCCAGGGTCCAGACCGAATGTTCCAGCGCCAGGGCAGCCAGGCGGGCTGCGGGCTGAGGCGGCTGTCCGTACATCGCCACCGGACGCTTGAGTTGGTCCGGTGTCGCCTCCTTGAGGGCAGTCAGGAAGTAGTCGTAGGTATCGGCGGCATACTTCCGGAGCGCTGCCTTGTTGTGCAGGTACGTGGTGCTGTCGGCCAGCACCGGCGCGGCCTTGAGGCCGCGCAGGGCGACCGCGGCGACGTCCAGGTTCGTGGTCACGATGTGATCAAATTGCCCGGCCAGGGTGCGGACGCCCTTCGCGGGGCGGAAATTGGTGGCCGAGTCGGGCATGGCATCGATGTAGGTCAGCACCGCCAGTCGATTGCGCACCCAGTCGGCGAGCAGATCGGGGTTCACCGCGGTCTGGGCGACGGCTCTTGCCGGGGCCGAAGCGAGGGCCAGAGCTAAAAAGATGAAACGCATAAAGTTCTCCGTAGTTGGATTGGCGATCCTCGGGGGTGGCTATTTCACCTGGCTCATCACGGTCACCTCAATGTGCGAGGCCCGGGCCGGGGTGTGCCAGACCCTGTGGGTCTGGGCCCTGAAGTCCGAATCCTTGGCTTGAAAGATGTTCGGGACCCAGGTCTGCGGGTTCCGGTCGTAGATGGGAAACCAGGTGCTCTGCACCTGCACCATCATGCGGTGGCCCTTCCGGAACGTGTGACTCTGCTGATGCAGGTCCACGGTGAAGGCGAGCGGCGTATTCGGCGCGAGCGGCTCGGGCTTCGAGAAGCTCTTTCGATAGCGGCCGCGCATGATCTCGTGCGCCACCAAGAGCTGGTAGCCGCCGAGCTGCCAGGCCTCAGGCACACTGTCGGGGAAGACGTCGATCAGCTTGACCGCCCAGTCGGCGTCACGCCCGGTGGTGGACGCGATCAGGCGGGCCGTGACGTCGCCGGCGAGGAGGAGGTCTTCCTGCAATGGCTCGGAGACCCAGCTCACCACGTCGGGACGGCCGGTCACGAAGCGCTGGTCGATCGTCTCCCACGTGCGCCAGCGTGAGCCGCGGAGATCGTAGGTCTGCTCGATGGGGCGGGGGCGGTACGGCACCGGGTGGGCCGGATCGGAGACGTACTGGTCGAATGGGGTCTCACCGGCCCCGGGCGGATCGAACGACAGCGTGCCGCCGGCGTGGAGGTAGAGACGCTTCGGCGTGGCGCCGTTCCTGGGAGGCCACGTATCGAACGAGCGCCAGCGCATGACCCCAGCGTCGAAGAGCATGGCCTCGGGCTGACCCGGGAGGCGTTTGTCCTTTAGATAGTACGCGAACCAAGGTGCCTCAACATCTTTCAGGTACGCATCTTGAGTCCCCGGGTCAACCACCGGCATTTGCCGGGATGGGTTACGCCATCCCCCGTGGTTCCAGGGTCCCATCACCAGGAAATTCCGGTTGGCGGTATCGCCCCGCTCCAGCGCCTCGTAGGTGGCGAGAGGGCCGAACCGGTCCTCCTGGTCCCACCAGCCCCCCACGGTGAGCGTTGGGACCGCGGGCGACTTCAGCAGCGGCTGGACCGCCCGCTTCTGCCACAGGGTGTCGTATGCGGGGTGGGCGACGAAGGCGTTCCAGGTGGGGACTCGTCCGCGAAAGTATCTGGCGTTCACGTTGGAGAGCGGACCGAGCTGAAGATACCAGTCGTATGTGTCCCACTTGTCGATGGGGAGCGGAACCGACTGGTCATTGCTCAGCTCCATCGATCCGGCGTACTCGAACCCGTAGGAGAGCCGGAAGGCGCCCTGGTGGAAGAAGTCGTCTCCCATCCAGGTGTCGGTCATCGGCGCCTGGGGCGAGATGGCCCTTACAGCGGGATGAGGATTGATACCGGCCATCGTGGCCAGGAAGCCGGGATAGGAAACGCCCAGCACGCCAGCGCGCCCGTTGTTGCCCGGAACGTTCCTGAGCAGCCACTCGACGGTGTCATAGGTGTCTGTGGTTTCGTCCACGCCGTTGGAGTCCGCCGTATCGTGCAGCGGATGCTGCATGACGAACTGCCCCTCGCTGCCGTAGCGCCCGCGGATGTCCTGGGAGACGAAGATGTATCCGTCCGCGGCCAGGAACCGATAGCTGCTGGGCACCGTGGTGTCGGCGGCGATGCCGTAGGGCGTTCGGGTAATGAGAAATGGGACCGGCCCGTGCTCACCCTCCGGCTCGCAGACACTGGTGTTGAGCTGGACCCTGTCGCGCATGGGAATCTTCACGAAACGGCAGCTATGCCGGGGCGGGAAATCCTGCGCCGGAAGAGTCGGCGGGGCAATGGCGATCGCTGCAACGATCCAGAAGACAGGCCGTCCAGGCATCAGCACGAAGGGATTCTCCGCTCAATTGTTCACCACAGAGGACACAGAGGGAGAGTCTAACCTCCCGAGCTCAACATCGCGGAGGGAATCATCAATTCTCGTGGCCTCACAACAGGAGCTCGTTCATTTGACAATGGTAGTAGAGCTTTCGACCTTAGCGGAGAACCCCAACCGTCCACACGGCGAGATGATCGCTCGCGCCCCGCACATCGAGCACGGTACCGGCAGCCGCACTATCGGGGCTCGAGAAACCCTTAAGGAAGATGTGGTCCAATCTTCCCAGGCCCGTCGTAGGGGGGCCGCGCCGGGTGGGCCAGGCGTAACCCAGGTTCAGCGCGGTACGGCCAACGCCCTCGTCGTTCATGTCGCCGCCGATCACGACGCGGGAGTACTGGGAGGCGTCGGCGAGGATCACCCCCAGCTGATCACGCCGGGCCGCGGGTGACACACCGGCCGGGGTGCCGAGGTGGACGGAGTATACCCGCACCAGCAGGTCACAAACTCGAACGGTCGCGGCTGTCGCGGCTCGCTGAGTGCTCGCCAACCGGGCGAGGTGCGGAAGCACGATCTTCTTGTCTTCCGCGATTGGCCATCGCGACAGCACCGCGTTTCCGAAGTTTCTGCGGGTCCTGAGGTGGAACACGGCCGGATAGTACACATATCCCATACCAAGTGTGTCGGCGATGCGCTTGGTGGAGCTCTCGTCCATCTCCTGCAGCAGGATGACGTCGGCGCCGCGCAACGCAGGATCCGACTGGAGCACGGCGATAGCGCTGTCCACCCGCAGTGCAAACTCGATGTTGAAGGACGCCAGCCGCAGCGTTTGGTCGTGAGCGCACTCGCCGGTGTGGGCGATGGCGGGACTGCCGGTGTATCTGGGACCCTCGATGCTGGTGTAGTTGCGCCCCGTTCGACAGCCGGCGGCGGCCGCGAATGTCAAGAGGAGAGCGATTCGTTGCATGTGGCTGGAAATTTATCAGGAACTTCGCTACCGGGCTTAATCCATCGAGGGATCTATGCTGGCCAACTGGATCACGCTCTCACGATTCCCGCTCCTCCTCCTGAGCGTCCTGATCCTGTACTTCGGCTCGGCGACTCTGCGGCTGGCGGGGGTCGCGCTGCTCTTTCTGGGGCTCATGCTGGATACGGTGGACGGCATGGTCGCCCGCAAAACCGGGCAGACGAGCCTGTTCGGAAGCGTGCTCGATATCGCGGCCGACCGCACCTACGAGCTGGTCTTGTGGGTATGCTTTGCCGATCTACGACTAATTCCCGTGGCCATTCCCCTGATCATCATAGCGCGGACGACCCTCACGGACGCATTCCGGAGCATCGGAGTGGGGCAGGGCACGGCGCCTTTTGCTCAGCATCGCAC
>JALYPB010000023.1 GCA_030856585.1 Gemmatimonadota bacterium
TTCCTCATCCTGAGCTGTCCAATCGCGACTTCTGGCAACGAGAGCTGGCGGAGTTGAGCTCCCATGAACGCTGAAGCCCGTCCTCTGTCGGTGCTCGACCTGATCGCGATGAAGGCGGCCGGTCGGCGCATCGTCATGCTGACCTGCTACGATGCCGCTTTTGCCCGGCTGCTGGAGCAGGCCGAGGTGGATGTGCTCCTGGTCGGTGACTCCGTGAACCAGGTGCTCGCGGGTCACGAGACTACGTTGAGCACCACGCTGGATCAGATGATCTATCACGCCGCGGCGGTGCGGCGGGGCTCCCGCAGGGCGCTGGTGTTCGTGGACCTCCCATTCCTGACATACCAGGTGTCCATCCCGGACGCTATTCGCAACGCGGGCCGGGTACTCCAGGAGAGCGGTGCGCACGGGGTGAAGCTCGAAGGCGGCAGCCACATGGCGGAGACCGTGGGCGCCTTGGTGGAGCGGGGCATTCCCGTCATTGGGCATCTGGGACTCACGCCTCAGTCGGTCCACGCGCTGGGCGGATACCGGGTACAGGGCCGGGACGAGCGTACCGCCGAACGGCTGCTGGCGGACGCGAAGGCGCTCGAGGCCGCCGGCGCGTGCGCCATCGTGTTGGAGCTCATCCCCGCCGCGGTGGCCGGACGGATCGCGAAGTCACTCACCATACCGACCGTAGGGATCGGCGCCGGCCCGCAATGCGACGGCCAGGTACTGGTCCTGCACGACATGCTCGGCCTCAACGAACAGTTCGCCCCGAAGTTCCTCAAGCATTACGCCAAGCTGGGCGAGTCGGTGCGCTCCGCCGTGCGCAGCTACGCCAACGAAGTGCGTGAGGGGAAGTACCCGGGGAAGGAGCACAGTTTCGAGTGAGTCAGGAGTCAGGAGTCGGGAGTCTGGGGTCAGGTGAGATCCTTCGCGATCCCGCGATGACACCGAATCTGAGCTTCAGTTAGTTGCTCCTGACTCCCGACGCCTGACTCTCCCATGCTCGAGCTCACCACCATTCCCGATCTCAAGTCGTGGCGTAGAGCCCAGCGTACCGCCGGCCGCCGGGTCGGTTTGGTGCCCACGATGGGGTACCTCCATGAGGGCCACCTGGCCCTGGTCGACGAAGCCAAACGTCGGGCGGATGAGGTCATTCTCAGTATTTTCGTCAACCCGCTTCAGTTCGGTCCAGCGGAGGACCTGGCGCGCTACCCTCGCGATCTGCCGCGCGACCGGGGCCTCGCCTCGGCTCGAGGAGTGGACGTCATCTTCGTCCCTACAGTCGCTGCGATGTATCCGCCGGGATCCGAGGTGCGGGTATCGCCCGGACCGATCGCCGAGCGCTGGGAGGGGACTGCGCGCCCCGGCCACTTCACCGGGGTGCTGACCGTCGTTGCCAAGCTGTTTCACCTGGTGGAGCCGGACATTGCCTGCTTCGGTCAGAAGGACATCCAGCAGCTGACGCTGATCCGGCGGATGGTGGAGGATCTCGACTGGCCAGTGGAGATTGTCTCGGTCCCGACGGTGCGGGAGTCCGATGGTCTGGCCCTGAGCAGTCGGAATGCATATCTGGGAGTGGATGTGCGCGGACGCGCCGCGGTGCTGAGCCGCGCGTTACAGGCGGCACATCAGGCCTGGCGTGGCGGCGAGACCAGCGCCAGGGGACTGGAGGCACCGATTCGGCAGGAGCTGGCCAAGGAGCCGTCGGTGACGGTCGAGTATATTTCGATCGCTGACCCCGACGCACTCGCACCAGTGGACAGCGTCGACGAGCGAACTGTGGTATCGCTCGCGGCGCGTATCGGGGGCACCCGACTCATCGATAACATCAAGCTGGGAGAAGGCATCCCCTGAACCAATCGGACACGGCGGTTCCGCCGGGCCGGACGCCTCCCGAACTGCGGCCCACGTTGCCCGAGTGGGCCGTCGTCACACCGGAACGAGTCGACCACATTCAGCGTGTGGCTCAGCTCGCATCCGGTTGGGCAGAGCAGATGGGAGTCCCCCACTCGGAACGGAATCGCTGGCTTCGTGCGGTCTGGCTCCATGATGCGCTGCGCGACGCTCCGCCGGAGGAGTTGGCCAGGTGGGCCTCCACCACGCCCGGACCGCCGGAACTGTGGCATGGACCGGCCAGCGCCGCGCATGCCAAGGCGCAGGGTGAGATCGACCGAGGCGTGCTCGACGCGGTGCGCTACCACTCCGTTGGCCTGGCCGAGTGGGATATGGTGGGCCGAATCCTCTATTGTGCGGACTTCCTGGAGCCCGCGCGCCAATTCGACCGCGAAGCCCGCGCCGCCCTGGCGGAGCGGCTGCCGCGAGACCCGGGTGGAGTCCTTCGGGAAGTCGCCCGCGCCCGCCTCCTGCACCACATCAGGACCGGATGGCCCATTCTCGACCCTACAGTCCGATTCTGGAACAGCCTCGTCGCCGCTGGCTCTGGCTCGCGCTGAGCGCGGGGCTGATCCTGCTCGCCGCCGGAAGTGGATTCCTGCTGCGCGGCGAGCCCAAGGAGAAGGTGGCCGATCATGCGTTCGCCATCCCGCCGGTTCGAGGCAGGGTGATGATCGAAGTCCTGAACGGCACCCGGAGGCAAGGTGTGGCGCGCACCGCAACCCGGATGCTGCGTGCCCGCGGCCTCGATGTGGTCTTCCTCGGCAATGCCGACACGGCCGAAACGTTGACCCGCGTGATCGTTCGCCGGGGCAGCCCGGACCAGGCCAAGTACGTGGTCGACGTGCTCGGGGCGGGGAAGATCGTAGTCGAGCCGGATACGTTCCGGCGGGTGGACGTGAGCGTGATTCTCGGAGAGGATTTCCGTCCGAAGCTCGGGATTCATCCATAAGGAAACGTTGTCACCCTGAGCCGTACCCTGAGCGGAGCGAAGGGGAAGGCGAGGGGGCCGATGTTCGATACGCAGACAATCCTCTTGCGTTATCGATTTCATTACGGGACAGATGGATCCAAAGACATGAACGGACTGTAGAATCGTCACGTTCCGGCCCCCTCCCCTTCGCTGCGCTCAGGGTCAGGGTGACACCTCCCGCTCACCGCTTACGTTTTGTTCTTCCCGCTCACGCTTTTCCCCACCCCGCAAACCCCAATCACAATATCCATCACATTCGTACCGGTGAGCCCCGGCTTGATCAGTGCGTTGACCGAATCGAGCGCCGGGTAGGCGTCATGCCTCGCGAGGTCGTGCACCGGATCCCGCCCGCGGTCTTTAATCCTCGTCCAGGTCCCTCCGTCCACCACCGCGCCAGCCGCGTCGGTAGGCCCATCGCGCCCGTCGGTGCCTGCCGCCAGCAGCGCAATTCCATTGGTGGCGCCCTCGAGCTCCCGGGCCGCGGCGAGGGCCAGCTCCTGTGAGCGTCCACCGAGACCGGTGGGGTGGTCCCCCAGTGTCACCGTGGTTTCCCCTCCCCAGATAAGGCAAACTGGAAGGCCGCCTGGTTGCGGGATCGAGAGCCGAACGCAATTATTGAGCAGACTGGCGGCAACACTCGATCCGGCCGTCGCTGCCTCCCCGGCTAGCGGCATCTCTATTACTCGCGGAGCGAGGCCCAACTCAGCCCCACGCTTGGCGGCAGCCTCAAGGGCCATCCTGTTACTGGCAATCAGCTCGTGGGTGATCCGCGCAAAAGCCTGATCTCCCGGCTTTGGCGTCTCCGGAGCTTTTCCCGAAACAGTGGACGAGACCAGCTGCCGAGCTGACTCGGGGATTCGGGACCAGAGCGTGGCGTCCTCGAGCGAGGCCTGGACATCGGCCGCCCGGGTGGGATCGGGGACGCAGGGCCCCGAGCCGATCGAGGCCAGGTCGTCGCCGATGACGTCGGA
>JALYPB010000039.1 GCA_030856585.1 Gemmatimonadota bacterium
TGGCACTTCGCGCTGGCCTGGCCGTTCGTCATCACCGGCCTCGTGTATCTCGGCTTCCTCGCGGCCACCGGCGAGTGGCGCTCGCTGCTCTTCCGGCCGCGGGACGTCGCCCCAGCCGTCGAGATGCAGCTCTACTACCTGCGACTTCGCAAGGACCACCCGCCCCAGGGGAAGCACAACGCCCTCCAGAAGGCCGCCTACAGTTTCATCGTGGCCCTCGGCGCCCTCGCCACCCTGAGCGGCTTCGCCATCTACAAGCCGGTCCAGCTCGGTTGGCTCACCACTGTGTTCGGCGGCTACGAGCTCGCCCGGTACTGGCACTTCGTTACCGTGTGGCTCTTTCTCGGCTTCACCCTGTTGCACGTCGCCCTGGTCTTGCTGGTCGATCCGGCCTCGCTCCGGGCGATGATCACCGGATGGTACCGCGGGAGGTTTCCCAGCCATGACTGACCAACCCACTGGCCTGAGCCGGCGGGATTTCTTTCGCCTGGGACTGGTGGCGGGACCGGCGTCGTTGGTGGCGTCATGCGGGTGGGACGGTGGGCCCGCGCTGACACCGAAGCTCAGTGCCATCAGCCGGGTCAACGACTGGGTGGGCGAAAGGCTCCTGCTCTCGCCCTCCCGTCTGGCGCCGGAGTACCCCAGCGCGTCCCGCACGCCGGAAGCGAACTTTCCCTCGTACTCGATCACCCGCAATCGCACCGGGAGCTTTCCCGTCCCGGCCGACCCCACCGCCTGGTCGCTCCAGGTTGGGGGCCTGGTACGGAAGCCGGTGCGGCTGACCCGCCAGATGATCGAGTCGCTGCCCCGGCTGAGCTACACCGTCAAGCACCACTGCGTCGAAGGCTGGACCGCCATCGCCACCTGGACCGGCGTGCCGGTCTCGACGATTGTCACTATGGTCGAGCCGACCGCGGAAGCGAAGTATCTGCGGTTCGATTCGTTCGACAGCGAATACTACAACGGCTGGGATCTGACCAGCGCTCTTCACCCCCAGACAATTCTCGCCTACGCCTACAACGACCGCCCGCTCGGCATGAACCATGGTGCGCCCCTGCGGCTCTACTCGCCGATCAAGCTGGGCTACAAGATGACGAAGTATCTCACGGCGATGACGTTCACCCGGGAGCGCCCGGGTGGCTACTGGGAGGACCGCGGATATCCCTGGCTGGGGGGAATCTGAGCAGCCCAGGGCGGCGCTCGGCCACCCGAACAGTGCCCTCCCACGCCAGAGTGAAGGGAGGTCAGACCTCGATCATCGAGTCGGCCTGGCGCCGGGGGAGGGAACTTCCTGAAGGCTCGCTACCTCTAGCATGGCCGTGCTCAATCAGAACGTGACGGCTCCTGCAATATGAGTGAGCGGTCGAATGTCGCACTCGCCGATGAGGTTTCGGAGGCGAGAATCGGAGCTTTCGTCGACCTCCCCGCCAGGGAGCCCGTGCATCGCCCGCCAGGCAGCGAGGGGAATCGCCCAGTCGTGCAGCCGGTTCCCGCCGATGCCGAGCGGATTCTTCCTGCTCTGCTCCGGTCCCGCGGTAAACCCGTCGAGCGACATGGCGATCTTGAAAACGGAGCCTGGCCACAGCATTCCTCCGATGACGATCGAAATCGTGGGCGCGTTTGGTCACGGCAAGAGCTTTACCACGGAGACACGGAGAGATCATGTATTTGTTCAACTGCACACCAATTAAGCTGTCCGCATTGATCTGGAACCCAAATGGTGTGCTGTTGACCCATGATAACTTGCGCGATTTCGGCTGGCAGCTCCGTGTTTCTCCGTGTCCTCCGTGGTAAAGTTTTTGCGGAGGGTCGGACGGCCTCAATGCCAGCCACCGTCGGGTCATCTCATGGATGCCGAGCTCGTCCCGGGCATGAGCGCCCAGGGCATCGATACCGGGCGTAGCTCGCGCGAGTTGCTGAAGGACGAAGGCCCGAAAGCTGGGGCTGACGCTCATTCCTGACTCATCAGAACGTGCCGGCCGCCAGCATAGACGTCGTCGTTCGTCATACCGGTTCCCGAATCTCGCCGAGTAGATCTCCGCACTGCCGGCAGTACTTCGCATCGGACTCGTGCCCTCCGGCGCCGCAGGACGGACACGCCTGGGTCGAGATCGGCTGAGCCACCGCCCGGGTGAGCTCGGCGGTGACG
>JALYPB010000078.1 GCA_030856585.1 Gemmatimonadota bacterium
TCGTACAGCTGACCGCATTGCCTTCAGCGTCTACCACCGAGTAGTGGGTCGTGGATGCCCCCGCCGCGGCGCCGGGCTCAAACTTCGGTGTGACCGAGGCCTGCTCACCGATCTGCTTGCGCAGCTCCGCCGCGTACTCCTTCGAGAGCAGCCGTTCCACCGGGTTCCGCACGAACCCTGGATCGCCGAGGTAGCGGTTTCGGTCGGTGAAGGCGCGTCGCATCGCTTCGGCCTCGCGGTGCATCAGGGCCACGGATCCGAACGCCGGCATGGGGCTGTAGCCTTCCATAATGTTCAGGATTTCGCCCATGGTCACCCCACCGGAAGACGCCGGTGGCATGGAATAAATCGTGTGTCCGCGATAGGAGATCTCAATCGGATCGCGCCAGATGGCCCGGTAGGCGGCGAGATCCGCGGCGTTGATTAGCCCGCCGCCGCGCTTCATCTCAGCAACGATCAGGTCCGCTACCCAGCCACGATAAAAACCGGCTGCCCCACTGTCACGCACCGCTTCCAGGGTTGCGCCGAGCTCGGGCTGCCTGAAGGTTGACCCTACTGCGGGCGGCTGATCGTTTGGCAGGAAGGTGGCGCGGGACGCCGGAAAGAGCACCAGGCGCGAGCTGTCTTCGCCGATCGAGCGGCTGCGATGGTCATCGATGACGAATCCGTCGGTCGCAAGCCGAATCGCGGGCTCGATCACGGCCGAAAATGGTAGCCGGCCATATCTCCGGTGCGCTTCGGTCAAGCCGGCTACAGCACCAGGCACCCCCGCGGCAAGGTGACCAGTGACGCTCGCTTCAGAGCCGCCCGAGAGGTACATATCGCGGGAGGCGCCAGACGGAGCCGTCTCGCGGTAATCGAGGGTCTGCACTTCGCCGTTTCGCAGCCGAATGACCATGAATCCACCCCCACCGATATTTCCGGCCTCGGGGTGGACCACTGCCAGAGCAAAGCCGACCGCAACGGCGGCGTCCACCGCGTTGCCGCCTCGACGCAGAATGTCCCGGCCGACGTTGCTGGCCACCGGACTCCCCGCCACCACCATGGCCTTGGGTGCCTCGGCTATCCGCGCTTTGAGGGTAAGGGGCCAGGAGGGGTCAATACCAGCGGCCGGGGTCACGCCCGGGGCCTGAGAGCGCCGGGCACAGCCAGGCAGAAGGAGGATCAGGGCCAGCGTTACACTGGCGGCAGATAGGCGCACAAGAGCTCCGTTAAAAAATTGGAAGGTGGGACGGAGTTGCCTCGAACCTCGGACTTCTCCTAATTTAGCCTGAGGCTGACGCTTGGATACTCCTATCCTCCGCTTGCGTGGCTGACGACTTCCACGACACGCGCCTGACCGAACGGCGCAACCCCCGAAGCTCTACCATCGATACTGCCACTGCCCTCGAGATCGTCGATCTCATCGGCGCGGAAGACGCTGGTGTGCCCGCCGCCGTTGGCAAGGCCCGGGTGGAAATCGCGCGCGCCATCGACCTGGTGGAAGCCGCGTTCCGGGCTGGAGGGCGGCTCATCTACGTTGGGGCCGGCACCAGTGGCCGCCTCGGCGTACTCGACGCGGCCGAGTGTCCTCCCACGTTCGGAACACCGCCGGAGATGGTCGTCGGCGTGATCGCGGGCGGTTCACCGGCGCTGGTGCGCTCCATCGAGGGCGCAGAGGATGACCTCGGGGCCGTTGTGCGGGAGTTGGACGCTCTTGGCGCTGGGAGCAAAGATGTGGTCATCGGCATTGCGGCCAGCGGAACCACGCCCTATGTCGGGTCGGCGCTCGCCCACGCCGGGAAGCTGGGTGCCCGCACGGGGTTTCTGTCCTGCTCCGAGCCACCCGATCGGCTGCGAGCCACCTGCGATGTCTGTATCACCGTTCTCGTTGGTCCGGAGATCGTTACCGGATCGACGCGCATGAAGGCGGGAACCGCCACAAAGCTGGTCCTCAATACGATCACCACCGGCGCCATGATCCGATTGGGCAAGACCTATGGCAACCTGATGGTGGACCTTAGAGCCTGGAACGACAAGCTGGTCGATCGGAGCCAGCGGATCGTTATGGAGGCTGCAGGAGTGGACCGTCAAGTCGCGCAGCGGGTCATCCGGGCGGCGGATGGCAGCGTGAAAACGGCCATCGTGATGGCCCGCCGCGGGGTGCAGAAGGGTGAGGCCGAGCGGCTGTTGGCCGAGCACGCTGGCCGGTTGCGGCCAATCGTAGGAGATCCTCCGCCAGTGAGATCCAGATGACCGAGCGGCCAACACTCGCCGTTGGGCTGATGTCGGGGACCTCCCTCGATGGAGTGGACGCAGCGCTGGTCCGGCTCGATGGTCCCACCCACGCCACCCTGCTCGATTTCGTGACTCGTCCCTACGCCGACGAGGAACGAGCCCAGATCCGTGAGGCGTTCAACGGCTCCACTGCTCCTGCTCTCGCCCGGTTGCACGTCAGAGTTGCGGAGTGGGCTGCGGAAGCGGTGCAAGCGGTGCTGGTGCAGGGCAAGGTGTCGGCGTCGGATCTCTCCCTGATTGCCTTTCCCGGACAGACGATCTGGCATGAGCCGCCGCTGGTCTCCTGGCAGCTGGGTGAGCCCGCGGTCCTGGCCGAGCGTTTCGGCGTCAGTGTGGTGAGTGGTTTTCGGGCGCGCGACGTAGCAGCGGGAGGGCAGGGCGCGCCGCTGGTGCCCATGGCTGACGTTCTCCTGTTTGGGTCCGCCGATTCCCCCCGAGTGCTGCTTAACCTGGGGGGGATGGCCAACCTCACCTATGTGGAGCGGCGGGCGCAGGAGGAAGGCGCGTTTGCATTCGACACCGGCCCGGGCGTGGCGGTGGTCGATGCGGTGGCGCGCATGGTCGATCAGCGTCGCTCTTACGACCGGGATGGCAAGATCGCCGCCCAGGGAACCGTGCACGAAGATGTTCTGGCGACCCTCCTCGCCGACCCCTTCTTCGCCGTGCCACCGCCCAAGAGCACCGGCCGTGAGCGGTTCGGTGACCAGTACGCCCGCGAACTGAACCGTCGGGCGCCAGGCCCGGACGGCGTCACCACTGCGGTTGAGCTCACAGCTCGCACGGTGGCCGATGCCGTCGGG
>JALYPB010000086.1 GCA_030856585.1 Gemmatimonadota bacterium
CAATCTGCACCGGTTGGCCCAGGAGGTGGTGCGAGACCGTGCGGGAGTCATCCCGTCCGACCCCGCCGAGCTCCGGCAGCTGCCCGGCGTCGGCCGCTACACCGCCGGCGCGGTAGCCAGCTTTGCCTTCGAGCGCTCGGCAGCGGCGGTAGACACCAACGTGGCGCGAGTCCTCAGGAGGGCATTCCATCCTCGGGCGCCGGCCAAAGCCCTGGTCACCCGGTTATGGGCTACGGCAGAGCAGATTATTCCCCGTCGGGGCAAGAGCGCTTGGGCGTTCAATCAGGGAATCATGGAGCTCGGCGCGTTGATCTGCACGGCTCGGATCGCCCGGTGTGGTGAGTGTCCGGTTCGGCCGGCATGCGCGACAGGAAAGAAAATGGCTGGCACCCTACCCCAGCATCGCTCCCGCGAACAGCGCCAGCAGCCCCAGCGTCCCTGAAATCGATCCCACGATCCGTTGACGCTGACGAAGTTCGTCGAAGTACCGGGCGGTTTCGCCCAGGGCATTCAGCCGGCTGAGCTTGGTCGCGGTGGGGAGGGCAATAAGCAGCGTCAGCAATGCGGCCACGAGCCCGGCACTCTGCATCAGCATCAGCCAGATGCTGAACCCGGGAAGGTCGCTGCCGCTTATCTGGAAGGTGAGGATGATACCGGAGAGCACAGCCAGAAGCGCACCGGGGGCGATGGCCACTTTCATCAGGCTCGCCTGGGCTCGCACCACCGCCCCAAGGCCATGCCGATCTTCCCGCTTTGCCGCGATGCCGATGATCATGGCCGCGATGGCCCCGCCCAACCAGAGGGTGAAGCCCAGTAGGTGCAGAAACAGCCAGACGCGGGTCACGAGGAGACGGCCGACAGAATCGCTCCGTCTATCGGCTGCCGGCCGGAGAAGCCGGTGTCGATCTCGTGCCAGTGCTCGATCCGCTCCTCCCCCATCCGCCAGCAGAGAAAGATCGGACGGTCTTCCCGCAGCGAATAGAAATCCACCAGGCCGGCCTCGAACCCCTTGAAGACGCAGCCGATGGCCTCCAGCTCCTGCAGGTACTGGTTGATGCGATTGGCATGACGGGTGACCTCCTCCCGCGAGGCCACCAGCTCCTGGGTCTCACCCCAATCCGCCCGGGCTCCCCCGGTGAGGAGCTCGAACCGGCCGACCGCAGCGCGCCACGCCGGATACTCCACCGTGAGATCGGCTACCACCCGCCGGACCAGCGGGAGGGTGCGCTCGGCCTCTTCCAGGGTGAACAGTTTGAAGTCTTGCATTATCACACCTCGGTATTGTCACCCTGAGCGAAGCGAAGGGGCCGGAGCATCGTTATGGCCCCCTCGGTCGCTGACGCTCGCTCGGGGTGACAGCTCTGAGAATCGTCTGCGCCGCGTCACACTTGTGAGACCCGCCTCATCCCCACACGATCTTTACTTCCGGAATCTGCTCCGGATGACTGATGAATCCCACCACCCGCCCCTGGTCGTCTACCACCGTGATCGTCGGACGCAGGTGTGATTCGTCGGGGTCGTTGTCCATCAGGACCTGGAAGCCGTTCAGCTCTACGTCCGGTCGCACCACCGGCGAGTTGGGACGCATGAGTGAGTCAACCCGGGTGTGCCACGGGTGCTTCCCCTCGGCCAGGCACCGGGTCACCAGGTCGCGGTCGCTCAGGGTGCCGAGAAATCGGCGGGTACGGTGATCGTCCACCACCGGCACCACTGAAATGTTGCGGGTCTTCAACATGATTGCGACCTCGCTGGCCATGGCCCCGGCCACGGCAACGTGCGGGTCGGGCACCATCACTTCGGAGGCTTTCATTGGCTCAATTTGCCCCGAATGGAGAAGGGGTCAAGAGTCCCGGCCCCAGTGATCCAGAGCCTCGCGCGTGGCCCGCCGTCCTTCGCCGGCATACTCGCGCACCCGGTCCACCTTGAAGGTGGAGTTGCGCTCGATCCGCGGCCGCACGTAGACCAGGGGGGGTCGGGCCGGATCGGCCCGCCAGACGGCCAGCTGGCTCTCGGTGTTGGCGGCCATGAGGATCCCCACCGCGTCGTCGTGGGCCCGAACCATTGACGGAACTCTGGGCGCCACTGCCGGGGGAGGCGTGTCGAAGCCGGGACCAACATCCACCGCCAGCACCAGTTCCACGTCGAGCTCCGCCGCAGGCTCGAGCGGCACCACGCCCCGGAGCCCGCCGTCGCCGTAGCGGCGTCCGCCCAGAACAACGGGTGGGTAATACATCGGCAATGCACAGCTGGCACAGAGTACGTCCACCAGCGGCGCCGTCTGGGCTCCCGCGCCGAAGAGCACCATCTCACCGGTATCCAGGTCCACCGCCGTTACCGTAAGGGGCACTGTGAGATCGGCGAAACGCCGCGCCGGCACCAGGGCCTCGATCGCCCGGCGCAGCGGAGCCGGCTTCAGCAGCGATCGAGAAAAGAGCCCGGCCACCGGTGCGAGCGGCTCGCGCACGATGCTCTGGGCACCCAGCTGGGTGATCCGCTCCAGCATTTCGTCGTTGCCCAGCCCGCTGGCGAGCCCCGCCGCGATCACCGCCCCCATGGACGTGGCGACATACCAGGCCGGCTCGAACCCCGCCTCCTTTACCGCACGGCAGGCGCCGAGATGCGCCGCGGTCTTGGCACCGCCGCCGCTCAGCACTACCGCGATGGGGCGAGCCGTCACGGACTTCGCTTCTGCTTGCGGTGGGCCTCCGCCCTGGCGTAACGCTCCCGCTCCTCGTCGGTCTCAGGCAGGAGCCGGGGAACGCGCTTTGGCCTCCCCTGCTCATCCACGGCCACGAACACCACGTGGGCGGTGTGGGTGTGCCGCCTTTCCCCGGTGCTCACCCACTCGGAATAGACCTCCACCGAGATATACATCGATGAGTTTCCAACGAAATCCACGGTTGCCGCGCAGGTGACCAGGGCGCCCACCGGGATGCGCTCGCGGAAGTCCACCCGCTCGATACTCGCCGTGACGGCCGGACCGCCCGCGTGGCGAATGGCGGCGACCGCCGCCGCCTGATCCACCAGCGCCATCAGTTCGCCTCCGAAAAGGTCGCCCCGCACGTTTTGCATGTGGGGCATCACGAAGGTCGTAATCTGGCCGACGGAGTAGGACATGGGGCGGGAGTCAGGAGCGGTCATGGACGTCCAGGAAAGCGTAAGCGGGAAAAGAAGAGCGTCAGCGGTGAGCGGGAGTTAATAATCTACAGGTCTCAAATAGTACTCCCCGATCGCCGTCCCGCTCAGCATTGCGACCGTCGGGAGCCGTCGCTTCCAGTGAGTGCTGTCGAGCCGCTTGCGCACCAGTGCTATCTCGGCCTCCTCGAACCCCAGGGCCGAGATCTCAGGCGCACGATAACCGAGCAGGATCCAGTAGAGGATGGCGTCGGCGCGGGGGTAGGAGATGCCGAAGTCGCCTTCGTCGGTTTGACCCTTGATCAAGTCGGCGCTGGCCGGCTTCGAAACGATTACATCCGGAACGCCGACGTGCCGGGCAAGCGCCCAGACCTGGCTCTTGAAGAGGTCGCCGATCGCATTCACCGGGGGTGAATCGTCGGCATGCCAGGTGAAGTATCCCAGCAGCCGCTCCGTCTTGTTGCCGGTACCCAGGGGCAGCGCGCGATGGGCCGCGGACAGATCGAACAGGGTAATCATCCGGCTACGTGCCATGATGTTGCCCAGCCGGGCGGGCTCCATCGGTTCGCTTCGCTCAGGACGACCCTCTCCGATGGCACCCGCAAGCGCGTCCACTGACCGGCTGATGTCCACCGTGGTGCTGGGAATGCCGAGGGCATCGATCACCATCTGGGCGTGGGCCAGGCTCTCCGGGCTGGATGAGCGGTACGGCATCCGAACCCCGATGACATTGGCCGCCCCGAGCGCCTCGACCGCCAGGTAGGCCACCAGCGAGCTGTCCACTCCGCCCGACAGCCCGATCACCACCTTGTCGAATTGCCGCCGGCGCTGAACCTCGTCGCGAATAAACTCGCGCAGCCAGTGCTGGGTGAGCTCGGCATCGATGGCCAGAGGGTCCTGCCCGGGGTTGAAGCGCGCCGACAAGGGGGGAAGCGGGGTAGCGGGGCGGCGGGATGCGCTAAGCGGGGCCGCGGGGCCGCGGGGCCGCGGGGCGGTTTTGTCCTCACCATCGATCTCAGTCGGTGGGCTTTTCCTGCCCTGCGGCCCCCCTGCCCCGCTGCCCCGCCTGGCCGCATGCAGAGATCCCAGCAGATGCGGCAGTCGCATCTCGAGATCGGCCAGCAAAGGGAGATCGGCGCGTGCCCGGGTGATCTCCTCGAGGTCGAGTACCGCGGGGATGATCGCCTCCTGGAACACCGGCCCCTCCACCAGCAGATCCCCTCGGGGTCCCGCCAGGATCGACCCACCGGGAAACGCCTTGCCACCCTCGAATCCAACCAGCTGAGGCAAGGCCACGTACACGCCGTGCTCGCCGGCGATGTCCTGTGC
>JALYPB010000138.1 GCA_030856585.1 Gemmatimonadota bacterium
GGTCAAACCGGAGCAGCCCATCGCGAATAGCCCATAGCCTTCTAGCCCTTCACCTTCGAAATAATCTGCTCCGCAATGCTCTTCGGCACTTCTTCATAGTGATCGAACTGCATGGTGTACACCGCGCGGCCCTGCGTCATGCTGCGAAGCTGGGTCGAGTACCCGAACATCTCGGCCAGCGGCACATCGGCCGCGACCACCTGAGCCTCGCCCCGTTGAGTCATGCCGCCGATCTTGCCCCGGCGGCTCGAGAGATCCCCGATCACATCGCCCAGGAAGTCGGAAGGGCTCACCACTTCGACTTCCATGACCGGCTCGAGCAGGATGGGGTGGGCCATGCGGGCTGCTTCCTTCACCGCCATCGAGCCCGCGATCTTGAACGCCATTTCGGAGCTGTCCACGTCGTGGTAGCTGCCGAAGACCAGCGTGGCCTTCACGTCAACCATCGGATAGCCCGCCAGCACGCCGTTCTCCAGCGCCTCGCGGATTCCGGCTTCCACCGGCTTGATGAACTCCCTCGGAATCGTGCCACCGACGATCTTGTCCTCGAAGACGAAGCCCAGCCCCGGCTCGCTCGGCCCGAAGTTGATCACCACGTGGCCGTACTGGCCCTTGCCGCCGGACTGGCGGATGAATTTGCCCTCGACGTTGGTGACCGCCTTCTTGACCGTTTCCCGGAACGCTACTTGGGGCTTGCCAACGTTGGCCTCGACCTTGAACTCCCGCTTCATCCGCTCGACCAGGATCTCGAGGTGCAGCTCACCCATGCCGGCGATGATCGTCTGGCCGGTCTCCGCGTCGGAGCGCACCCGGAACGTCGGGTCCTCTTCCTGGAGCTTCTGGAGCGCCGTGCCCCGCTTGTCCTGGTCGGCCTTGGTCTTGGGCTCGATGGCGACGTCGATGACCGGATTGGGAAACTTCATCGCCTCGAGGATGATCGGCTTGTCCTCGTCGGAGAGCGTGTCTCCCGTCCGGGTGTCCTTGAGGCCGATGGCCGCAGCGATGTCGCCCGCGAGCACTTCCTCGATCTCTTCCCGCTTGTTGGCGTGCATCTGCAACAGCCGGCCGATGCGCTCCCGCTTGTCCTTGGTGCTGTTGTAGACGTAGCTGCCGGACTTGAGCGAGCCGGAATACACCCGGAAGAAGGTCAGCCGGCCCACGTACGGGTCGGTGGCCACCTTGAATGCCAGGGCGGAGAATGGCTCGCCATCCGAGGCGCAGCGCTCGATGTGGCTCTCATCGTGCTGCGGCAGGTGGCCCACGATGGGAGGGACGTCCTCCGGGCTGGGCAGATAGTCGATCACCGCATCGAGGAGCGCCTGCACGCCCTTGTTCTTGAAGGAGGCGCCGCAGAGGACCGGGACGATGAATCCGCCGGTCGTCGCCTTCCGGATGGCGTGCTGGATCTCTTCGTAGCTCAGCTCCGCGCCGGCCAGATACTTCTCCAGCAGCACCTCGTCGTGCTCGACCGCGGCTTCGATCAGCTCATGCCGGGCCGCCTCGACCCGCTCCCGGTAGGCCTCGGGCACCGGCAGCTCGGTGAAGGTCTTGCCCAGGGTCTCGTCGTCGAAGATGATCTCGACCCGCTTGATCACATCGATATGCCCGGTGAACATCTCGCCGGACCCGACCGGCAGCTGGATCGGGTAGGCTTTCTTGGTGAGCCGGTCGCGGATCATCTTTAGGCAGCGGTCGAAGTCGGCTCCGACCCGGTCCATCTTGTTGGCAAAGATGACCCGGGGGACGCCGTACCGGTCGGCCTGGCGCCAGACGGTCTCGGTCTGGGGCTCAACACCGGCCACCGAGTCGAGCAGGGTGACGGCACCGTCGAGCACGCGCAGCGAGCGCTCCACCTCGACGGTGAAGTCCACGTGGCCGGGCGTGTCGATGATGTTGATCCGGTAGGAATTGCCGTTTCGAAGCCAGAAGCAGGTGGTGGCAGCGGAGGTGATGGTGATCCCTCGCTCCTGCTCCTGCTCCATCCAGTCCATGGTGGCGGCGCCCTCATGGACCTCACCGATCTTGTAGTTCTTGCCGGTGTAGTAAAGGATACGCTCGGTCGTAGTCGTCTTCCCGGCATCGATGTGGGCCATGATGCCGATGTTCCGGTAGCGATCGAGGGTCGTCTGTCGGGCCATGTGTCCCCTACGGGTAACGAAAAAGCGGGGCGACCGACCGGGAGAACCCGTGGTATCGCTCCGCGCACATCCGGGCTTTGGCCCTGGACGAGGATCCCAGCAGGATCCCACGCGTTGTCATTGGAAGATCAGAGGTGACTGCGTCCTGCCGTGAGCCACTTAATCCGATGTATCTGGCGCCACAAAAGCGCCAAGCCAGCCAAACTTAGTTAGTTACGACTCGGTGTCAACCCAGCCTGAAGGAGCCCGCGCACGGCCTTCAGCAGCTCTTCGGCGGTGAAGGATTCGGCGATAGACGGCACATTCGCGGGCAGGCCTTTGAGGTCGGAAGGCCCGATGTGAAGCACCGCCAGGTCGGGGTGGCTCAGGCGAACGTCCCGGACCAGGGTGGGCGTGTGGCTGCCGGTACCGGAGGTATTCAAAACCAGGAGCTCGATGTTGGGCAGCTCCTGGCACAGCTCGCGGCCGCCTGGCCATCGTGAGCCTGGAACACGCAAAAACCGCTCATGCGCAATAGGCCGGTAACGGAGAGCAACAGCGCGTTGTAGTCGCAGATGACGATACGGCGACCCTCGAGCGAGGGCGGGACGGACACTGTGGTCCTTGAACCGGTTAGGACGGCCGGCTTTGGCAGGGATGTTCGCTACTACCCCTAATCTACCCTCCCGGACATCGGATAAATAGAGAGGCGCCTCTTTCGAAGCGCCCCGCTTTTTACCGCCGTACCGCCCTACCGCCCTACCGCCGCTTCATCTACCGCCTACCACCTATAATGCGCAAACGCCCGGTTCGCTTCCGCCATCCGGTGGGTGTCTTCCTTCTTCTTGATCGTATTCCCCTCGCCCTTAGACGCCAGGATCAGCTCGGCAGCCAACCGCTCGGCCATCGTCTTCTCGGTGCGCGCACGAGAGAACGAGATGATCCAGCGCATGGCCAGGGCCGTGCGGCGGTCGGGACGGACCTCCACCGGTACCTGGAGGGAGGCGCCACCGACCCGGCGGCTCTTCACCTCGAGCGTCGGCTTGGCATTGTTGATGGCCTGCTTGAAGACCGAGACACCCGGCTGACTGGTGCGCTCCTCGATGAGGTCCATGGCGGAGTAAAAGATTCCCTCGGCCAGGCTCTCCTTGCCTTCGAACATCAGGTTGTTGACTAACTTGGATACGGTCTGGCTGTCGTACCGCGGATCCGGTGGTACCGGCCGCTTGACCGACTTGTTACGCCGACTCACTTCTTGCCTCCCTTGGCTGCCGGCGCGCTCCCAGCCGCCTTGGGCCGCTTCGCGCCATACTTGGACCGGCTCTTCCGACGGTCATTCACGCCCGCCGAGTCCAGCGTGCCCCGCACGATGTGATAGCGGACGCCCGGAAGGTCTTTCACCCGACCGCCGCGGATGAGCACGATCGAGTGCTCCTGCAGGTTGTGCCCCTCACCCGGGATGTACGCGGTGACCTCGAAGCCGTTGGTCAGACGCACGCGGGCCACCTTCCGAAGCGCCGAGTTGGGCTTCTTCGGGGTGGTGGTGTAGACCCGGGTACACACCCCGCGCTTCTGGGGATTGTCCTTGAGGGCCGGGGCCTTGTCCTTGGCCACTACGTCTTTCCGGCCGTGCCGGATGAGCTGATTGATAGTCGGCATAGCCCGAAAATGTAGCCGCCCGATTCGCTTAGGTCAATGTCACGGGGACAGGGAGACAGAAGGTAAATCGCGTGTCAACTCTGAGCCGAAGCGTAGCGAAGGCGAGGGGGCCGAAGCTCGAGCGGCTTACCCTCTGTTCGTGTTCTGGTAACCCGCCGTCTTTCTGCGCGCACCAAGGAAACCGCTCGAGCACATGAGAAGATCGCCGCTGCACCTAAACTTCGGCCCCCTCGCTTCGCTCAGGGTGACACCGTCCTCGCTGCCCCGCTGTCCCGCTGCCCCGCTTCACTACCGCCTACCCGCTTACCGGCTTCTGAGCCAGCGCCGCGGCCACACTCTTGACGAGTCGATCGGGAGTGAACGGCTTCTGGATGAGTCCCTCGAAGTCGGACGCACCTTGCAACCGAAGATCTTCTACCGAGTAGCCGGACATGAAGAGAATCGGGAGGGCCGGCCAGCGTGCCTTCAGACGCCGGGCCAACTCGGTCCCACTTATTCCCGGCATCATCAGATC
>JALYPB010000150.1 GCA_030856585.1 Gemmatimonadota bacterium
AGCCGCCTATGAGCTTAGAAAATTCGAACAGGAGCGCAGCGAGATCTACGTCTATGATCTCGCTGTCGCGGCCGGGCACCGGCGCGAGGGCATCGCGACGGCGTTGATCCAGGAACTCAAAAACACTGCCTCCGCGCGGGGTGCCTATGTCATCTTTGTGCAGGCAGACATTGGTGATGAAGCAGCCATCGCGCTATACGCGAAGCTGGGCACGCGCGAAGACGTGCTGCACTTCGATATAGCAGTTGATAGCAGCGACCGGCTGCCTCCCCGATGACAAACGTGAGAAAGTTCAAACGCGTCGCCGATCAGTGCACGCAATCCGTGTGTCCCACAACTATCCCTGAATGCAACTGCTGAGTGGACGCCTTCTCGCGATCAGGCCTAACACTTTCACCGCACCCCGGATCTCGGGCCGCTCGTGGAAGCCGCTCCTGAACGCCGGCCCCCACGACCAATCCACCGACGCACACACGTACGGTTCGCTGAGCGCCACGGTCTTGTAGTAGACCAGCTCCGCCGCGCTCAGCTGATAAAGTCCGGGCCCCGTCCCCACGAGCGCGGTGCCTGGTATATCCGGGAAGCACTTCCGACGCTCGGCCGGGCCGCAGCCGCCGTTCAACAGATTGACTCCCGCCACCAGGCCCAGCCGCTGCCGTTTAGCGGACGCCACCTGCAGCGCCAGGAACTCCTCCGGCGGCCCACGCCGGTTGGTGTACTGGGTCCACGCCGTGGTGAGCCAGAGCCAGGGGCCGCGCGCCTCGAGCTGGTTGGGATGCGCCCGGATCGCCACCGGCGCGCCGGGACACCTGGATTGAATGATCCCGGCGATGGTGTCCCACTGCGCCAGTCGCACCGGCAACTTTGCCGGCCCCCACTCGGCGGCCTCGACATCGTCTCCTATATAGAAGGCGATGATGGTCGAGTCCTGGACCCTTCCGCAGAGTCCCGGCCAGGGCCAGGTGTCGAGGTCGGCCCTGGCGGCCTGGACGCTCAGCTTGCCGGTAGAATCCTTGAGCTTGCTGCGGCCGATCTGGGCAAAGGTCCGGGCCCCGCACTCGCGGGTGCGCTGGAGGTCGCGCAGCACCCTCGTGTCCCTGACCGTCAGCGTGGTGGCGGTGTAGCCCAGGGTGCAGAGGCTGTCCGGCGGAAGATTGAACGGACCGGAGGCGAGGCCGAGCGTCACCCGAGGCGGCGGCGGCGCGGCCGACCACATCGAGTCGGTGAGGACCTCGACGGTCGTCAGCACTCGGCCTCTACTATAGTAGGTGGTGTCGTTGCGCCTGGTGCTGTCGGACCAGGGGGTAGTGTGGTTCGCCGCTTCGGAGGCGGCACTGGAACGGACCAGTCGAGACTCGAGCGCGGAGTGTCCGAACGAGCTGACGGTGTAGCTCGGCGGCGCGAGCTCGCGGGAGCAGGCCGCCAGGATGAGCAGGGCAGGGAGTGGTTTCATGGTCGTGTTCTCGGCGGTAAGGCGGTACGGCGGACGGAGGAGTAATGAGCAGTCATTGCGAGGGTGCGAAGCACCCGAAGCAATCCCCCAACAGCGTACGGGACCTGCTGGATCGCCACGCGGCCTAATGGCCGCTCGCGATGACTGTCCGCCCGTCCGCCTGTCCGCCTGTCCGCCCGTCCCTCACGCTGCCGGCCTTTCTGCCCCAGTCACTGGCGGTTGGGGTTCGTCCGTACTGGGCGTATGGCCGATGACATTGCTCACCGCCTCCCACTCCTCCAGAACGGCTTGCACCTTGGCGAAGCGGACCCGGTTGAGGGCGTCCATCACCCCCACAAAGTCCACGACTTCTTCGCCGAGCACGTCGAGCTCCGCGCGCGCGCCGACGTGAGCCCGGAATGCCTCGGTGCTCACGGTGACCATCCGGTCGAACTCCCCGAGCGACTGGACCAGGCTATCGAGCACCGAGTCGGCCAGGCCGTATTTGACGAGCAGCTCCTTGTCGGTCTGCGCCTCGGCCAGCATGGTGCCGGCCAAGCCCCGGAAGGAGCGGTACGACTTCGGCCTCGAGTGGAGGACCAGCTTGCCGTCCAGCTCGGTGGTCTCCCGCGCCGCCAGCTTGGCCACGCGCGCGAGATGCCGGAGCTGGCCCTTCCGCATCTGATTGCGGAGCTCGCTCTTCCGGTGGTTGGCGGCCTTGCGCTGGTCGATGCCCTGCTGCTGGGCCTCCACCAGCTGCTTCGCCCTGGCGAGCCGTTGCTCCAGGCCGGCGAGAGCCACCTGGTAGCCGGGGCTGGGGTCGGGGTGGTCGACGCTGAAGTTGAGCGCCTTGTCACCCATGTCCAGTTTCCGGCGAGTCACGGCATTCATACGAGTACCCTTCCTTTCTCTACCAGCGACCGGTTGCCGGACACCGCGTCGAATTCGTGAATGACTTTGGACCGAGCGATCATCCGGCGATCAAATCGGCCGGAAAGGGCAGAGGCATACAGTGTGCCAGATCGTGCACACACGTCATGTGAGATTTCGATAACGAAATTTGATTGTCCTCTCGCGCGGCGGACCCTGTGTCAGATGGACTCTGACCAGGCGGCATTCACCCGGGCTCATGCGGTATGAACCCGGGATCAGGCGTCGTGGCTCGGAGCTCACGTGGCATCAATCTGTGCCCAGGCAGCATTGCGCCGGACTCCAATAGGTGTCGCGCTGGATTCACCGAGTGAGAAAGCTGCGCGGGCAGCGTGAAGCGTGACCCATCCACCATCGAGCGTGACTCAAGCGCGAATAATCCGTGCTCGGGTGGCATCACAACGGGATCATGTGCCGTCAACGCGGGCTCATACAC
>JALYPB010000157.1 GCA_030856585.1 Gemmatimonadota bacterium
CCGAATATATACCGAAGAACCGGAAGCCGTCAAGCAGCCTTGGCAGGGTTGCAATCCGGTGCAACGTTGGCAGGTTACGAACCTGACACGTAGCAGCATGTACCCCGCACAGTCTCCCAGGAGAAGACTATGAAAGCGCTCGGCCTACTTGCCTCTGTACTCGTTCTAACCGCTGTGACCTCGCCCGCGGCCTCTCAGCAGTCCGGTGCTATCGAGCTCGGAGCCTTCGTTCAGGCTAGTTATTGGGAGGAGAGTATCGGCTTCGAACAGGCTTCGGGGGGCGGTGGAGTCCGGCTGGGCTTTTTCCCGGTACGATACCTCGAGCTGGAGGCCGAGGGAGGTTTCGTGCCGACGGAAGGGCGGGGTGGCGTGAACGTGTCTTACATCCCGCTGCGCGCCCGCCTGCTATTCAACTTCCCGGTGGGAGAGCATGGCGCCTTTCTTCTGGGCGGTGGCTATGCCCGAAATGAGTTTCGCCGCGACATCGATACTCACGAGGACGGAGTGACCGGCCTGATCGGAGCCCGCCTCGGTCTTCCGGGCAGCACATCGATCCGCATTTCCACTTCGCTCGACTACATACCATCACCCAGCATCGACCTTTATCCGGCCGGTGCCCTCGAGCCCGATCACAACGTCAACTGGAACATTCAAGTCGGCCTCGGCTTCCTCCTCGGCGGCGGCGGCTACTCCAGGGCACCGCGTCGGGAGCCCACTCCCGTTGCGCCACGAGCCGACACGCTGGCGATGCGGGCCCGGCGAGACTCGGTGGCCCAGGCCGCGCGGCAGGACTCTCTCCGCGTAGCTCAGGCGGCGCAGGCCCAACAGGCCAAGGTCCGCGACAGCGTTCGTGTCGCCGAGCAGCGGGCCAATGAGCGGCAGCAGGCGCTCCGTGACAGCCTCGCACTCGTCACCCGGCAGGATAGCATCCGCACTGAGGCTTTGCGCGACAGCCTTCGGCTGACTCGAAATCGGGCCCGCATGGCGTCATTCCGGGACAGTCTGGAGCGGATGGCCCTGCGAGACAGTCTCCGGCTCATGATGGCTACCAGGCAGACGCGCCTGACCCTACGGGGAGTGAACTTCGAGCTGGGGAAGGCGGTCCTGCTTCCGGTCTCCCGTGACATCCTGGAAGAGGTTGCCCGCTCTCTCGTCGCCAATCCGCAGGTGCGGGTAGAGGTCGCCGGCCACACCGACAGCACCGGTTCCCGGGCCCTGAACGAACGGCTCTCGCAATCGCGCGCCGAGTCGGTCAAGGCGTTCCTGGTGGAGAACGGGGTAGCCGCGGACAATATGGAGGTGAAGGGCTACGCCTCGACCCAGCCGGTCGCCACCAACAAGACGGCCTCGGGCCGAGCCCAGAATCGCCGGGTGGAGTTGAGACGTACCGACTAAAGAGCGAACTTCAGAAGCGTGGACTTTGCTCTCGAAGACGCGCTTCCCGTCCTGAGCCGGACTCCGGCGGTCCTCCGCAGTTTGCTGGCGGACCTTCCGGAGTCCTGGGTCGGGGCAACCGAGGGGCCAGACACCTGGAGTCCCTTCGACATCGTCGGGCACCTGATACACGGTGAGCGGACCGACTGGATCGTCCGTACCGAGATCCTGCTCGCCCACGGCGAGACCCAGGCATTTACACCGTTCGACCGCTTCGCTCAGTTTGAAGCGTCCCGCGGCAAGACCCTCCTCCAGCTGCTCGATACCTTCGCCGGGCTTCGGGCCGCGAACTTGATCCGGCTCGAGTCGCTCGGCCTCACCGTTGACGACCTCGATCGGCGCGGCCGGCACCCGGAGCTCGGACCCTGCACCCTGGGAGAGCTGCTGGCCACCTGGGTGGCGCACGACCTCAGCCACATTGCACAGATCGCGCGCGTGATGGGGCGACAGTACACTGCCGCCGTGGGTCCCTGGCGCGCCTACCTGCCGATGTTGGACCCCGGTCGCCGGTGACCGAGCCAATTCCCCCTGCCGAGAAGGCCGAGGGCAGTGTCGCGTCAGCCATGAACTGGATGGGCTGCCTGACACTGATGCTCTTCTGGCTCCCCGTCATCGGCCCGTTCATTGCGGGCCTGGTGGGCGGTGTGAAAGCGGGCTCGGTCAAACGAGCGCTGCTTGCGGTCTTCGTGCCGGGAGTCATGATCGGAGTAACGGTGGCCGCCAGCGTGACCTACCTGGCCGACCTGTACTGGGGTGTGCTGGCGGGACTCGGCGGCGTCGCCATCTCCTTCCTCAATATCGGGCCGCTACTTCTGGGGGCGGTGCTGGGGGGTCTCGGTGCCGGACTTTCGGGCCAGCGGAACCGGCGCGGGTAGGATCAGGGTTGCTTGCGGCCCGTGACGCGG
>JALYPB010000177.1 GCA_030856585.1 Gemmatimonadota bacterium
CAGCGGGACAGCGGGACAGCGGGGCAGCGGGGCAGTAAGAGCCCACCCGAAGGGCAGGTCGAGTCAACACACGGCGCTCCTTCGCGCTCAAAACCCGCGCCGGAACAAGCTGCCCCGCCGCCCCGCCGCCCCGCTGAGGATCAGACTGCCCCAGAGGCTGCCCCGCTGCCCCGCAGCCCCGCTTCCATCGAGGCAATCAAGGCCGGTTGGCCCGCCGTCGTTGCTGCGGTGCGGGTCCATAGCCGCTTCCTGGGCGAGGCCCTGGCCGCTACCGAGCCGGCCACCCTGGACCTCCCCTGGCTGACCGTAGGCATGGCCGAGCCCAACCAGCTCTTCGCCGACCGGCTGCAGCAGGAGTCGGGTAAGGTCGAGGAGGTGCTGAGCCGAAGCTTGGGTCAGACGGTGCGGCTCCGGGTCTCTACCACCCCGGGCTCCGGCGTTCCGGCAAAGCCCCGCCGGATGTCCGATTCCAGCCTCAAGGCCGAGCGGCTGCGGGAGTTCCGTTCCAGGGATCCGGCCCTCGACACCGCCGCCGATGCGTTAGATTTAGAGATAGTGGATTGAAAAGGGCTATTGGCTATTGGCTCTGAGCTATGGGCCTTACCGGGGCACGGAGTAGCCCATGGCCCATAGCCCATAGCCAGTTGCGATCACCAATACTCACCCCTACTTTGGCCTCACATGGCAGGACTACCCGATAGCATGGCAGATCTTCAGCAGCTCTTTCAGCTGGGGCAGCAGGTGCAGGGGCGGCTGCAGCAACTGCAGACCGAGCTGGCCACGCGCACCATCGAGACGTCCGCAGGCGGCGGCATGGTGAAGGTCACCACCGATGGACGCGGTACCGTCCGGGCGGTCGCGATCGATCCCGGAGTCTTCCAGGACCACGACGCTGATTTCCTCAGCGAACTGGTGCTCACCGCGGTCGCCGAGGCTCAGCGTCGCGCCGCCGAGATGCTCCACGCCGAGATGCGGAAGGTGCCGCAGCTGCCCTTTACGTCGCCTTTCTGACCGGTGAGCGCCATCGAGGAGCTGATTACCGAACTCGCCAGGCTCCCGGGGATAGGCCGGAAGACGGCCCAGCGGCTCACTTTTCATCTGCTCCAGCAATCTCCTGAACAGGCGCAACGCCTTGCCGCGGTTCTGACCTCGGTGAGCGAGCGGGTGCGGCCGTGTGAGTCATGCGGGAATCTTACCGAGGAACAGCCCTGCGATATTTGTCGCGATCCCCGGCGCGACCAGGCCGTGATGTGCGTAGTCGAGGAGCCTTCCACCGTGGGCGTGGTTGATCGCTCGACCGATTTCCGGGGCCAGTACCACGTGCTCGGCGGGCGGCTCTCGCCGCTGGATGGCATCGGTCCCGAGGCTTTGCGGCTCGACCGTTTGGTGCAACGCGTACGCGACGGCGGGGTGCGAGAGGTGATCCTGGCGACCAATCCCTCGATGGAGGGCGAGGTCACCGCCACCTACATCCAACAGCTCCTCGCCGGGATGGACGTCCGCGTCACCCGGCTGGCGCGGGGTCTGCCGATGGGCGGTGACCTCGAATACGTCGATGGCGTCACGCTGGCGCACGCCCTCGTGGCGCGGCAGGATGTGGGCTGATGCGGTCCCGCACCTGGGTGTTCGTCGGCGGCATCGTGGCAGGGGCCGCTGGCGGTTGGCTGCTGGCACAGCGGCGGTTCAGTTATCACCGCCGCGATCTGTTCAGTCCCCGTCCCCTTCGGCGGCTGGCGGCTCTGGGCTACCTGGCGGGGCAGGATGGAGTCGACACTGTTCGACTGCTCAGAGATTATCTCGCTTGGGAACGACAGCCGATGCTGCGCCGGCGGGCCGAGGCGATAGTGCGCCGGATGGAAGCCACCCTGGTATGAGGTGTCCCAGATGAGCGGTGCCTCGAGCTGGTCATTCCGGGAAGAAGACGCTAAACGCATTCAGGTAATCCTGAGCGGCTTCCTCGGAGAGTCCAACGCGCGCACCGCCCTGATCGTGGACCGTACCGGCCAGATGGTTGCCACCGTGGGAG
>JALYPB010000193.1 GCA_030856585.1 Gemmatimonadota bacterium
GTCGGGTTCGACCCTGATTGCGCTGTCCCGCTGCCCCGCTGTCCCGCTGCCCCGCCTAGAACAGCCCGCTTTTGGCGGCGGACCAAAGGCGAGTCAAGCGCTCGAAGCCATCCTGTAGCAGCTCCACCTGCTGCGGACTCGGGGAAACCGCCACTGCAGTTTCCATCTCGGCCGCAAGGCGACCCATCTCCTGGCGTCCCTGCTTCGCCGCCTCCACTTTGATCTGCGCCAGCAGCTCGGCGATCTTTTGTCGCACTCCTTCATCGTTAGGGACCTGCCAGAGGTAAGTCGCGCTTTCGCGGCCGGCCACACATAACTCGCCCAGGCGGTCCATCAAGGGGGGCATGGGTTTTCTCGGAGCTGGCTTGGGATCATCGGACATTGGAGCCTCGCTGAAAAGATTCGACTGGGTGCCGACAAGGCAGCTGCTGGCCCATGGGGTCTGGACGCTGCTGGTGCTCGGGTGGCCCTCTAAGGTCACGGCTCAGGCGGCCGACGCAGGTGCCTCTGATGCCGCCGCTTTGCCCCGCTTCACGCTGCATGAAATCGTGGCCGGACGCAACGACACCCTGACCCGCATTCCAGGGCGCTGGGCCCATGCCGCTCTAGCGGCTACACCGGGATCCCTGGCCACGGCGGCCTATCACGATGCGGCCACTCGGAGCGGGATCACGCCGCTGACAGGCAAGGCGCTCGCCGCGGAGCGTTCCTACCACGTCATGGGACTCTACCGGCGGCGGGAGTTGACCGCTGCTGCCCGCGAGACACTGGCCGCCATCAGAGCGTCGCTTCCCGCCGACAGCACCCGAGTGCGTTTCGATCACCTGTTCCGTCCCCAGGGAGAATGGATAATCGATCTTCACGATGCTGCGCTCGCCTGGGCTCAGAGCCGGGCGCCCCGGATCGGCTGGGGTACGGTCGGCCGCTCGCTCGCGTCCGCTCGTTGGCTCGACCCCAGGGACAGCCCGGCTGAAGAAGCGGTGCCTCGCGCGATTTACGGATTGACCGTTCTCGCTGCCACCGACTCCGCAGCATTTCGCGCCGTCCGAGCGGATCTGTGGCGGGCCGATTCGGTAGCTGCCACAGAGGTTCTCCTCCTGCTGGCCGGCTACTCCGAAAGCCAGCGCTGGGTAGCGGACGCCCTTCGCTTCTTCCTCACCCAGCCCTGGATTCCCGGCGGTGGACAGGGTCGCTCGCTGGCCGACTACCTGCGAGACGACTGGCGCCGGGTAGGAACCTCGACCGCGGCCCGCGCGCTTCCCGAGATCCGGCCCCATCTCTTCGGCTACCCTCAAGCGGTGCCGCATTACGGGGTTCCGACCGCGCTGTTCCGGCGCCTGGTCAGGGCCGACAACCAGAGTGGCAGAAACTGGCTGAAACACCACGGCGAGGCGAGCCTGCTGCGCGCTCTGCGACGGCTGCCTGCGGGAGACACCAGCCTGGTACTGCTTCAGTTCGGTTCGGAGGCGATCCGCCTCACCAGCGTGCCGCGCCAGTCGCGCGAGAGCCTAAACGGCTTTCTCGAGCCGGGAGACGCCATCGCGATCGACCCCGGATACTCACCTTTGCTCGCGCTGGGAACGGTGGTGCACGAGTGGCAGCACCTGGTCTTTCGACAGCAGCAGCTCGAGGCGTTCAGCCGGGCACTTCCTGCCCATGAGTCTCCCGTTGTGGAGCTGCCGGGAATTGAGCCCTACCTTGCCGAGGGCTTTGCGGAGTGGAGCACGGATCGAATTCTGGCGCCGCTGATCGCTCGCTGGCCGTTGCTGGCACTGGGAGAGCTGCAAAAACGGGCTGGTCTCGCCCAGGAAAACGCAGAGGACCACCACGCGATCGGGTACGCCCTGGTGCGAGCAGTGGCCGCCGAGCTGCCCGATCCGCCAGCCACCACGAGGCTCCTCCTGCGTCACGCGGATCAACCGACTGGCATTGCGGCCCACGGCGCTCTGCGTCGCGCCTGGCGGGCATTCGCCGGCAAGCCCGATCGTCTGTTTCTGGTGCCGGCTTCAAGGATTCTGGTTCCCGAAGTCACATTTACGATAGAGGACGGCCTTCCCAACGTGGTTAACAGCCGGATCCTGATACCGCCACGCTCGAAGGGGGCGCACTGATGCGGGGTGCAATGCTTCTCGGGCTTCTTCTGGCAAGCAGTGCTGAGGCCCAATCAACCCGCCCTGAGCGCACCAGCTACAAGGAAACGTCCTCCCACGCGGACGTCCTAAGCTTCCTGGATTCCCTGGGCAGGGTGACGAGGGACATCAGAATTGCGACGCTGACCAGGAGTCCCGAAGGCCGGCGGGTCCCCTGGGTGCTTGCCGCTCGGCCCGTCCCGCTCGGACCCGCGGAAGCGCATCGCAGCGGCAAGCCCATCGTGTACCTCCAGGCGAATATTCACGGTGGGGAGGTCGAAGGTAAGGAAGCCGCCCAGATGCTGTTGCGCGATCTGACTCATGGCGGGCTGAGTCGGCTGCTCGACAGCCTGGTGCTGCTGGTGGTGCCCATCTACAACGCAGACGGTAACGATCATATGGGGCCCGGAGACGAGAACCGCCCGGGTCAAAACGGACCCTCACGGATAGGACAGAACCCCGGCGGGATGGGACTCAACCTCAACCGCGACTATGTGAAGCAGGAGGCACCGGAAACACGAGCGAGTTCCGGGTTGATTGGAACATGGGATCCCGACCTCTTTATCGACCTGCACACCACCAACGGCAGTTATCACGGCTACGTCCTCACGTATTCACCCGGCCTGAATCCAAACACGAATCCAGCCACCGATTTCGTACGAGACCGGTTTCTGCCGCTGCTCAAGGACCGGATGCAGCGGCGGCATGGCCAGCGGACGTTTTCCTATGGCAATTTCCGGAGCCAGGATCCCGACTCGCTTACGCTGGGCTGGGAGACCTACGATGCGCGCCCGCGCTTCGGCACCAACTGGATGGGGCTTCGCGGACGGCTCGCTGTCTTGAGTGAGGGTTACAGCAACGCCGACTTCAAGACCCGAATCCGGGCGACGTACAACTTCGCAGTGGAGATTCTCAGGCTGGCTGCCGAGCAACGCTCCACCATCAAGTCGGTGGTCCAGGCTTCCAGCCGGATGGAATCAGACTCGGTCGCCGTTCGTTCTACGCTGGCACCCTCAACTCTCCAGCCCGTCATCGCCGAGATCACCAGCTCCGCGGGCGAAGGGTCCGGGGGCTATGCCCGCCGGGAGCGCACCGGAGTGTACCGCAGCGTACGGATACCGGTGTTCGATCGGTTTGCGGCCTCCCGGAAGGAGCTGCTGCCCGCAGCCTACCTGGTCCCCGCGCGGCTCCGAACGGTGGTGGATCTTCTGAGGCGCCAGGGCGTCGGGGTCGATTCGTTGATCCAGCCGTGGCGCGGGCCGGCTGAGGCATTTGCCCTCGAGTCTCTCACGGTCGGTCCTCTGTTCGAGGGCCATCGGACGGTGCAGGCCGAGGGGCAGTGGCGTAGTCAGCCAGTGGATACGAGCATCGCGGCGGGCTGGTATCTGGTTCCTACCGGTCAGCGGCTCGGGGTGTTGGCGGCCTACCTCCTCGAGCCTGCCTCGGAGGACGGTGTGGTCACCTGGAATCTCCTGGACCGGGAGATCGCACCGGGCACAAGCTATCCCATCCTTCGGCTTCGCTCCCGGCCGCTTCTCCCAGCCGTGGCCCTACCATAGCGGTTCGACCGCTGTGCTAGATTTCCAGCCGACACCCGACGGCTTCCATTCAAACGAGGATGTTTGTACATGACCGCTCGTCCCGCCGCGCAACCCGGGTCTATTGTCATCTGGTTCTGGGAATGGGCGAAGTCGATCCTCGTAGCCCTCCTCGTCTGGTTCTTTCTGCGGACCTTTCTGGTCGAGGCGTTCCGGATTCCGTCGGGCAGCATGGAGAACACGCTTCTTATCGGGGACTTTCTTTTCGTCAACAAGGCCTTGTATGGCGCCGAGGTTCCGCTCATCGGCACCCGCCTCCCCGCGGTACGTGAACCCCGCCGGAACGACATCCTGGTATTCGATTCGGTGGAGGATAAGGGGCTCAAGGTCGTCAAGCGGCTGATCGGCATGCCGGGCGATACCCTGAGCATGGAGAATGGTGAGCTGTTCCGGAATGGCCAGCGAATCAATGAGCCGTACGCCGTGCGCTCGGACCCCACCCGGTCCGAGGATCCCATCCAACGCGCCAAGATGCGCGAGTGGCAGCTTCCTCACCTCGTAAACCGCGACGAGGCCACCTACCAGCCCGATCTTCAGGAGTGGGGACCGATCGTGGTGCCCCGCGATTCGTTCTTCATGATGGGCGACAACCGCGACAGCTCATATGACGGGCGCTACTGGGGATTT
>JALYPB010000200.1 GCA_030856585.1 Gemmatimonadota bacterium
CCAAGGGCTTCGTCAAGACGCTCGAGATTCAGGGCGTCGGCTATAAGGCCGAGGCCAAGCCCTACGGCGTCAACCTGGTGGTCGGCTATTCGCACCCGGTGAAGTACGAGGCCCCGAAGGGGATCAAGATCTCGGTGGACAACAACGTCGTGGTCAAGATCGAAGGCGCCGACAAGGAGCTGGTGGGCCAGGTGGCCGCCGAGCTCCGCGCGGTGCGTCCGCCGGAGCCGTATAAGGGCAAGGGAATCCGTTACCAGGGCGAGCACGTCCGCCGCAAGGCCGGCAAGACAGGAGCCAAGTAAGCATGCGTACGATTCACGCGCCCAAGACCCGGCTGCAGCTGCGCTACCGCCGCCACCTCCGGGTGCGCCGCAAGGTGTCGGGCACCGCCGAGCGGCCACGTCTGGTGGTCTATCGCTCGCTCAAGCACATCTACGCCCAGCTGGTGAACGACGAGAAGGGCATCACCCTGCTTGGCGTCAGCGATCTGAGCGAGGGAATCCAAGCCGACGGTGCGGCCAAGGTGGGTCGCGCCAAAGGCACCGGCAAGCTCCTGGCCGAGAAAGCCAAGGCGGCTGGAATCACCAAAGTGGTGTTTGACCGGGCAGGTTACCGTTACCATGGTCGCGTGCAGGCCGTCGCCGACGGCGCACGCGAAGGCGGATTGGAGTTCTAATGGCAGAAGAGACGACAGGCCTCCCCCCCATCCCGGGAACGGCGGGCACCGCCGCGGAGACCGGGAACCCGAGCGACGGTCCTGCGGTCGCCGAGCGGCCCGCAGGCACCGACCGACCGCGCGGCCGGGGTGGCCGTGGTGGCGGGCAGGGTGACCGCGGCGGCCGGGGTGGCCCACGGCGTGACCGGGGCGACCGGGATCGCTCGAGCGAGCACGTCGAGAACGTCATCGCCATCAACCGGGTGGCCAAGGTGGTCAAGGGTGGCCGCCGGTTCTCGTTCAACGCCCTGGTGGCGGTGGGCGATGGCAAGGGCAAGGTCGGCATCGCAACCGGCAAAGCCAACGAGGTCTCGGAAGCGGTGCGCAAGGCAGTCGAGGCGGCCAAGCGCTCCATGATCGAGCTGCCGCGGACCGGCTCCACCATCCCGCACGAGGTTGTCGGCGAGCATGGCGCGGGCCGGGTGCTGCTCAAGCCTGCCGCTACCGGAACCGGCGTCATTGCCGGCGGACCGGTACGCGCGGTGCTCGAGTGCGCCGGGATCACCGACATCCTGACCAAGAGCCTGGGCTCGACCAACCCGCACAACATGGTGCGGGCCACGATGCAGGGCCTGGCCAGACTGGTGTCGCATCGGCAGATCGCGCGCGAGCGCGGGGTCGAGCCGGACCAGATTCCTTATAAGGCCAGGCAGGGGGGCTGACCATGGGACGTAATCCAGTGGTGGGACGGCAGGGACCGGGGCACCGGGCAGCCGTCATCCCGACCGAAGACAAGGCCAGCGTGCTGACGGTGAAGCAGGTCCGTTCGGGAATCGGTCATGCCGACACGATGCGGCGCACCCTGCGTGCGCTCGGGCTCCGGCATCACCAGCAGAGCGTGAAGCTGCCGAACAACGCATCGGTGCGGGGCATGTTGATCAAGGTGCGCCACCTCATCGAGGTGACGCCGGCGCAGGAGAGCTGATGGCACAGAAAAAGGGTGGCGCGCGCCGCGAGGCGGCAGCCACAATCACGCTGTCGAATCTGAAGCCCGCGCCTGGCTCGACCCAGTCGCGCAAGCGGGTCGGGCGCGGCCCGGGTTCCGGGCTCGGCAAGACGTCGGGCAAGGGTCACAAGGGTCACAAGGCCCGGACTGGCGGCGGCACCAACCCCGGCTTCGAGGGCGGCCAGATGCCGCTGTACCGCCGGCTTCCGAAGCGCGGCTTCACCAACCCGTTCAGAGTCGAATCCCAGGTGGTGAACCTGGCCGACCTGAAGAAGGTGGGCGCCACGGACGTCAGCCCCGAAACCTTGTACTCCGCAGGTCTCATCCAGAAGGTGGACGCGCCGGTGAAGCTTCTGGGCACCGGTGACGCCGACCGGGCCTATTCGGTTCGAGGGGTAGCCTTTTCCGCGTCGGCCCGCACCAAGATCGAAGCGGCCGGCGGCAAGTTCGAGGAGTAGGTGGGAAACCCGACATGACCTCAGTTCGACCCAATCTGGCTATGGACGATGAGCTGAAGAGGAAGATCCTCTTTACGCTCCTGGCGCTCGTGATTTACCGGGTCGGCGCGCATATCGCCGCTCCGGGGGTCAACGTCACCGCCCTGGCCGACTTCATCCGGAACTCGGCTGCGGCCGGGTTCTTTGGCTTGTACGATGCCCTGGGCGGCGGCCTTTCCCGCGCCACCGTGTTCGCGCTCGGCATCATGCCCTACATCTCCGCCTCGATCATTTTCCAGCTGGCGGGTGGGGTAGCTCCGTCCATCGGCAAGATGCAGAAGGACGAGGAGGGCAAGAAGAGGATCACCCAGTGGACCCGGTACCTCACGGTGTTCATTGCGCTCTCCCAGGCTTACACATTTGCCCTGTTCACCGAGTCGATTCCGGGCGCCGTTCCGGAGCCGGGGCTCTGGTCGCGGCTCATCATGGTGGTGACGCTGACCAGCGGCGCGATCTTCGTCATGTGGCTGGGCGACCAGATCACCGAGCGCGGAATCGGCAACGGGATGAGCCTGCTGATCACCTTCTCCATCCTCGAGCGGTTCTGGCCCGGCACACTGCAGCTGATGCAGTTCATTCAGAGTGGCGTGGTGACTGTCCTGGGGGCGGTGGCATTCCTGGTCGTCCTGGTCGCCACCATCGCGGCGGTCGTGGCCATGACCATCGCCGCGCGACGGATTCCCATCCAGATTCCTCGCAAGGTCATGGGCCGGGGCCGGATCCGTGAAGGACAGAAGACCTTCATCCCCATCCGGCTCATCACCGCCGGCGTCATGCCGATCATCTTTGCCCAGACGATCATCATCGTCCCGGGCACCATCGCCAGCTTCTCCCAGAATCCAGTCCTCACCGAGCTCGCCAGCTTCTTCCAGCCCGGCGATCTGCCGTACGATCTGGTGTTCGGCCTCCTCATTCTCCTCTTCAGCTACTTCTACACCTCGATCATCTTCAACTCGGTCGATCTGGCGGAGAATCTGAAGAAGCAGGGCGGCTTTATCCCCGGCGTGAAGCCCGGGGCCAGTACGGCGGATTACATCGATGGGGTTCTGGCGCGCATCACGCTGCCTGGCGGTCTCTTTCTGGCCTTCGTCGCCCTGCTGCCGATCGTGGTCTCCAAGTGGATGAACATTCCCAACAGCGGCTTTGGCGGCACCTCCGTTCTAATCGTCGTCGGCGTCCTCCTGGATACCATCGCCCAGATCGAGCAGCACCGCACGCTGCGCAAGTACGACGGTTTCATGAAGACCGGGCGGGTGAAATTCCGGGGACGACAGCAGCGATACATGTAAACCGCGTGAGCGGTGAGCGGTAAGCAGTGAGCGGGGCTGGCCGGAAGAATCTGTGTCGGGTCGCCCCGCTTACCGTTCACCGCTCACCGCTTACGCTTTTTCGGAGTCGCATGGACATCCTACTCATGGGCCCGCCCGGTGCGGGGAAGGGCACCCAGGGCGCCCTGCTGGCTGAAGCTCGCGGGGTACCCAAGTTCGCCACCGGCGACCTGCTGAGGGATGCCGTCAAGCGGGGGACGCCGCTGGGGCTTCGCGCCAAGGAGGCCATGGAAGCGGGTCACCTGATCGGCGACGATCTGATCCTGGGTATCGTGAAGGACGAGCTCGCCAAGCCGGGCGCGGCCCGTGGGGTGATCTTCGACGGCGTAGTGCGAACCATTCCCCAGGCGGAAGGCGTGGAGCGCATCCTGCGCGAGATGGGCCGCCAGATGGACGCCGTGCTGTTCTTCGACGTTTCCGACGACGAGATCCTCACCCGGCTCGCCAAGCGCCGCGAGGTGGAGAAGCGCGCCGATGACGATCCGGAAGCCGTAGCCACCCGGCTTCGGGCTTACCGCAAACAGACCGCTCCGGTGCTGGAGTGGTACCAGAAACAGAAACGCGTCCATCATATCCCCGCGGTGGGCTCCGTCGAGGAAATCGCGGAGCGGGTCCGCCGGACGCTTGACAAGTAACATGATCACGCTGAAGTCTCC
>JALYPB010000230.1 GCA_030856585.1 Gemmatimonadota bacterium
GAGGTGAAGGAAGGAGATGTCACCCTGAGGGCCGAAGGCCCGAGGGGGCCAGAGCTCGACCGGCCTAACCATCTGTTGGTGTTCTGGTAGCCTTCTGTCATCCCGAGCGAGCCGGGAAGAAATAGCTCGAGGACACGAGAACATCACAGGTGAGTCCGAGTTTCGGCCCTCCCTTTCGCTGTGCTCAGGGTCAGGCTGACACCGACCTGTCCCGCTTACCGCTGACCGCTGACGGCTCACCGCTTACCGCTCACGCCTTCCCCCTGCAACCCCCTGCACTGTGCAAGCCTCCCGACCAGCCGCATCTCCTGTGCTCCCCTAAGGAGGCACCATGCGAGCGCAGACAATAGTCATTGGGCTGCTCCAGGCGGCCCTGCTGATGGCGTGCGAGCGGCCGGAGCGGGTTTCACAGGAGAGCTCGAAGCTGGACAAGGCGAGCGACAATCAAGCCTCCAACCCAGTGGCGTTGGGGGCGGTAGGCCGGGGTACGGCATCGGCTCAGGAGGCCGGGGCACCGGCGGCCGACCAGTGGTTCCGCTCCTCGGCAACATTCGACCCTGCCCTGAGGCTCATCGTGCGCACCGGGCAGGCGAGTATCGAGGTGGACTCGCTCGAGTCTTCGATGGCGGCGCTGCGGAAGATCGTACAGCGAGTGGGAGGCTTCGTAGCCGATGCCTCGGTGCAGAGCGGCCGGGACCAACTCCGCTCCGCCACGCTGGAGCTGAAGGTTCCGGCCGCGCGTTTCGATGAGCTGACTGAAGGACTGCAGCCGCTCGGGCGGGTGCAGTTTGTCAATGTCGGCGCCGAGGATGTGAGCGAAGAGTTTGTGGACCTGACGGCGCGTGCTGCCAACGGGCGGCGGCTGGAGGACAGGCTGGTTGAGCTGCTCCGAACCCGCACCGGCAAGCTGCAAGACGTACTCTCGGTCGAGCGGGAGCTCGCCCGGGTCCGGGAAGAGATCGAGCGTATGGACGGCCGGTTGCGCTATCTGAAAACAAGCGCGCAGCTGAGCACGCTTTCGGTCAATCTGTACGAGCCGCCGCCGCTGGTCGCTTCTCACCCGGGCCGCAGCGTGATCGGCGAGGCATTCAAGACCGCCTGGCGCAATTTTGTCGGTCTGACCGCGAGCGTGATTGCTTCACTCGGCTTCTTGGGGCCGCTCGCAATCTTGGGCTGGGGTGCAGTGATCCTGGCGAAGCGGTATAAGCGTAGGACGGCGTAAACAGCTTTATTACCACCATGCCCGTCGACATTCTTGCAATCGCCGCCCACCGCGATGACGTCGAGCTTACCTGCGCCGGTACCCTGCTCAAGGCGGTGGACGCAGGATACCGGACCGCCATCCTGGACCTCACCGCCGGTGAGACGGGGACCAGAGGCAGCGCCCAGCTCCGGGCCGACGAGGCTGAGCGCGCTGCCAGGATCCTGGGCCTGACCGAGCGGCGGAACGCCGGCCTGCCCGATGCTCACCTTCACAACTCAGATGAGGCCAGACGCGCTATAGTCAAGCTGATACGACACTTCGCTCCACGTGTCGTAATCCTCCCCTTCCCAGTCGGGCGACACCCCGATCACCGCACGGCGTCCGAACTGGGGCGAGATGCCTGCTATCTGGCGGGCCTGGCGCGCTACGACGCCGAGGGCACGCCGCACCGTCCCCACAAGGTCCTCTATGCGCTTTCCTATCGAGAGGATCCCATCAAGCCGACATTCGTGGTCGACATCACGGCCCAATTCGACCGGAAGCTTGCCGCCATCAAGTGCTACGGCAGCCAGTTCGATGGAGCCAAGGCTGCTGGCGAGATCTTCCCGACCGGGCAGGACCTCTACTCCCTGGTGGAGACCCAGAACGCCCACGTCGGATCGCTCATCAGAAGGCGCTATGGCGAGCCGTTTTTCACCGACGAGACGGTCGAGGTGGATGACGTTGTGAAGCTGGGCGTACAGAGTATGTGACCTTCCTCGTTTCGCCGCTATCTTCCCACCCATGCGCCCGCCCGTTTATCTCGACCATGCAGCCACCACCCCGGTTCGTCCCGAGGTGCTGGAAGCCATGCTGCCGTACCTGACGGCTCAAACCTTCGGCAACCCTTCCAGCGCCCACCGCTTCGGCCGGGCGGCCCGGGCCGGTATCGAGCAGGCCCGCCGGCAGGTGGCTGAGGCAGTCGGGGCGGAGCCCAACCAGGTGGTGTTTACCTCTGGTGGAACCGAGGCGGACAACCTCGGTATCGTAGGCGCGGCGCTGGCCGCCCGGGAGCGGGGCTGCTCGATGTGTGCCGTGGTGTCCGCGGTGGAGCACAAGGCGGTGCTCGCGGCGGCGCACGCTGTTTGTCACCTGGGCGGCACTGAAGTGCTGCTCCCGGTGGACGCCGGAGGCCGGCTCGAGCTGGATGCGCTCGACGCCGCCTTGGCCGACATTCCCGCGGTTGTGTCGGTGATGTGGGTGAACAACGAAACCGGTGTGCTCCAGCCGGTGGGCGAGATCGCCGCCCGGTGCCGGAGCGCAGGAGTCGTCTTTCACACCGACGCAGTGCAGGCGCTTGGCAAGGTGCCGGTCTCGGTTACCGAGCTGTCCTGCACCCTGCTGACGCTCTCGGGGCACAAGATCGGTGCGCCCAAGGGGATCGGTGCCCTCATCGTCCGCGACCGCAAGGCGATCGAGGCCATCATTCATGGCGGCGGCCAGCAGTTCGGGATCCGGCCGGGCACAGAGAACGTAGCCGGCGCCGTGGGCCTGGGCCGGGCGACTCAGCTGGCCGCCAGCGAGCAGAGCTCGGCCGCTGAGCGTCTCTGCTTGCTGCGCAATGAGCTGGCTGCCAGGCTCAAGGCCGCGGTGCCGGATCTGGTGGTCAACGCAGAAGGGAGCGCGCGCGCGCCCCACCTGCTCAGTGTCGCCATTCGCGGGGCGGACAGCGAGGCCTTGCTGATGCACCTCGATCTGGCGGGCATCGCTGCGTCGAGCGGATCGGCCTGCTCCACCGGCGCGGTGGAGCCGTCGCACGTACTGGTGGCGATGGGGATACCTCGTGAGCTGGCACTCGGGGCCATCCGCTTCAGTCTGGGTCGGGAGAGCACGCGTGAGGACGTGGACCGGGCGGTGGAAGTGGTCCCAACGGTCGTCGCCAAGGTGCGGGCGCTGGCGGGAGTACTTGGACGACCGGACGGCCGGACAGGCGGGCGGGCGGCAGAACGGAACGAGGGCGCAGCAAGGTGAGTCCGCGCGTTCTCGCAGCAATGTCGGGCGGCGTGGATAGCTCCGTGGCGGCCGCGCGTCTGGTCGAGCAGGGCTACGACGTGGTGGGCGCCACCATGAAGCTCTTCTGCTATGGCGACGACGTTCCCGACCGGCCCTGCTGCTCTCTGGACTCGATCAACGACGCGCGCGATGTGGCCCACGCCATCGGCATTCCACATTACGTCCTCAATCTGGAAGACCGCTTCAATCTGCACGTGATCCAGAACTTCGTGAGCGAGTACAGCCGGGGCCGGACGCCCATTCCCTGTGTCCGCTGCAACTCATTCACCAAGTTCCGCGACCTGCTCGCGCACGCCGACGCGCTTGAGTGCGACTACATCGCCACCGGGCATTACGCCATTGCCCGTGACGGCGGCCTTTACCGCGGGCTGGACCCCGCCAAGGACCAGAGCTACTTCCTGTGGGGGATCGACCGACAAGTGGTGGGGCGGATGCTGACACCGGTGGGTGAGCTGTCGAAGTCCGAGACCAGGGCCTATGCCCGCCGGCTGGGACTCACCACCGCGGAGAAGGAAGAGTCGGTCGAGATCTGCTTCGTGCCCAATGATGATTACGCGTCCGTACTGGAGCGGCATCTCCCGGCCGACGCTCCAGCACTCGCTCCCGGACCGCTGGTGACCACCGCCGGAGAGGTGATCGGCGAGCACCGCGGGTTTGCCCGGTACACGATCGGCCAGCGGAAGGGGTTGCCGGGCGGCTCCTCCGCGGCGAGATACGTGGTTGCTATCCGCCCGGAGAGTCGTGAGGTCGTGGTGGGAAACGCCGAGGATCTGGCCGGTCACAGTCTGCGTCTCGACGAGATGAACTGGCTGGGTCCGGCGCTCGAGCCGGGTGACCGGTGCGAGGTACAGATCCGCTATCGCGCCCGTGCCGTTCCCGCCACGGTCCTGGAGCGGGGCGACGATTCGCTGATTCTGGCCCTTGGCACCTCAGTCCGCGCCATCACGCCGGGCCAGTCGGGAGTGCTCTACGGACCCGGAAGCCGCGTCCTGGGCGGCGGCGTCATCGGCTGAGCATGCGTGCGCTGCTCCTCCACTGGGTCTTGAATGCCGCGGCACTCTGGGCCGCGGCGGCTCTGGTCCCGGGCCTGGAGTTCAGCGGCGGCGTCGGTCGGCTCCTCCTGGTTGCCGTCGTCTTCGGAGCTGTGAACACCACCCTCCGGCCGCTGCTGACGGTCCTCACCTGCCCTCTCATCATCATCACACTGGGCCTCTTCACACTCGTCATCAACGCGCTGATGCTGCTGGTCACCGGATGGCTCTCGGAGAGCTGGAATCTCGGCTTTACAGTAACGGGATTCTGGTCGGCGTTCTGGGGAGGGCTGGTGGTCGGTCTGGTGAGTATGGCGCTGTCGCTCTTGCTGCCGGCCAGGACTAACCGGCCCTACGCGCCTCCTGGCCCGCCTTCAGTACGGTAGCTTGGCGGAGTCGGCAAACTTCTTCATGAGATCCTGCTGCTCGGGCGTCAGTTCATCCGGCACAGTCACCTGGATTCCAACCAGCTGGTCGCCCTTCCGGCCGTTCTTCTCGATCCCCTGACCCTTGATGCGGAACTTCCTACCCGGCTGCGTCCCGGGTGGAATCCGAAGCAGCACCTTCTTGCCGTCGAGGGTGCGGACTCTGAGCCGGGTCCCAAGCGTCGCCTGAGCAAGATTGATCGGCACGTCGGCGACGATGTCGAGGCCCTCACGCCGGAAGAAACGATCGGGTTGCACCTGAAAGGTGATGATCAGGTCGCCTGGAGGCCCACCGGGCCGGCTTGATTGCCCCTGTCCCCGCAGCCGGATTCTAGAGCTGCTCTCGGTGCCGGGAGGAACCGGAATTACGATCCGTCGCTCGGTACGGACTTCTCCGGCACCTCGGCAGGTGGAACATTTCTCCGATGGAATCTTTCCCCGGCCACGGCACTGGGGACACGGACGGCTCACCGCAAAGTTGCCCTGACCGAACGAGATCGTGCCCCGGCCCTCGCACTCCGGGCAGGTCGAGAACGTTGCCCCCGGAGCCCCACCATTTCCCTTGCACGTGGGGCAGGTTTCCGTCACCGGTAGAGTGACCGGAATTTCTCCGCCCAGCATGGCGACCCGGAACGGCACTTCCACCACGGCCTCGAGGGTATCGCCCTCCGCCTCCTCGCCGCCCCCGCGGCGGCCGCGGCCGAACATCGAGGAGAAGATATCGCCCAGGCCGCCGAGGTCTCCGAATTCGAATCCCTGGTCGCCCGTATCCTCTGCACCCGTTCCGCCCATCCCCCCGCCCCGCCGACCGGCCGCCCCGGCTCCCGCACCCGACGGCCGCCGGGGTATCCCATCGAACGCACCGTAGCGACGCATCTGGTCGTAATGCTTGCGCTTTTCCGGGTCCGAGAGGGTGCTATGCGCCTCGGAAATTTCCTTGAAGCGCTCAGCCGCACTTGCGTTGGTCGAGTTGGCGTCGGGGTGGTAC
>JALYPB010000258.1 GCA_030856585.1 Gemmatimonadota bacterium
GTCAAGCGCGCGCCAGCAGCCCCTCCCACACCGACCGTGCAGCGCGCTCGAGCGCCGGAAGGTCGCCTCCGTTATCGATGACGTAATTGCTTCGTATCCGCTTGAGGGTCGAGGACATCTGGGCGGCCATCATTCGGTCGGTCTCGGCCGGCGACAACCCCCGCGACGCAAGCAGCCGGGCCCGGCGGACCGGCTCCGGCGCGTCTACCAACACCACCGCGTCGAAGGACTTGGGATCATCCGCCTCGAAGAGCAGGGGGATGTCGCTGATCACGATCCGGTCGCCCCGGGCGCGAGCCTGTTCCATCAGCTCCAGCCTCCGGCGGCGCACCTCCGGGTGAACGATCCGGTTGAGATCAGCGAGCGCTGTTGGGTCGGCCAACACCCTTGCCCGAAGCGCAGGCCTGTCAAGACTCCCATCACTGAAGATCACCTCGGCCCCGAACCGCGCCGCAATGTCCGTGAGGACAGGCTGCCCCGGGGCCTGGGCCTGGCGGACGAGGTCATCGGCGTCTATGACTGTCGCTCCCCACTGCTTGAAGAGTCCAGCAACGGTGGATTTCCCGGCGCCAATGTTACCCGTCAAGGCGACTGAAAGCATCCAGAAAGGTTGAGAGTCAATGGACAAACGTCTAGGGTGTGCATCGCCGGGCCGGCCAGATCGCAGTAATTCGCCACTTGAAGGTCACAAAAGGGACGACCAGGAGAACGCCTCCTGGCAGTTTGGGGAATGGGCGATTTCAAGAGGCTGGAGGTGTGGCGCCGGTGCCAAAAGCTGGTCGCAACGATTTATCGACTGACCACTGCCTTCCCCGCGGTAGAGCGCTACGGTCTCAGCTCACAAATGCGTCGTGCGGCCGTGTCTGTATCTGCAAATCTTGCTGAAGGTTGTGGGCGCCAAGGAGACGTTGAACTCCGTCGGTTTATCCGTATCAGCCTGGGCTCACTATCGGAGCTGGAATGTGAGCTGCTACTCGCATCGGACCTTAGCTATCTCGAAGCGCCCGGGTGCCAGCAGATCGGTACGGAGATTCGTTTGATTCGCCGCATGCTCCAGCGCCTGCATCAGGCCCTGCCCGCACAGCGTTCCAAGCCTAGGATCCCCAAGTAGACGTTTTCACCTCGACGTTTCCACTTCGACGTCCTTTTGTTGACCCCTACAACAACGCCGTCTGATCTTCATCTTTTCGAGGCACCTTGTGGCAATGCCGGCACCGCGCCTGGTAGCTCTCCCGCCCGCCGATCATGATGGTCGGTGACTCGTACCGCGCCGGCTTGCCGTCTATCAAGCGCTGATTTCGGCAGGCGGGGTCGCCGCAGATGACGCAGATGGCCTGTAACTTGTCTACCATCTCCGCGATCGCCATGAGCTCACCCATGGCCCCGAACGGCTCGCCTCGGAAGTCGGTGTCGGTGCCGGCCAGAATGACCCGTATGCCACGGCTGGCCAGGAGTGAAGACACGGCGACGATCTGCCGGTCCAGAAACTGGGCTTCGTCGATGGCGACGATCTGGATGTCCGGACGCACCAGTCGGGAGATCTCGCCGGCCGAGTCGACCGGAATGGCCTCGAGTTCGGTGCCATTGTGGCTGGCCACACTGTAGAGCCCGGCATACCGGCTATCGAGGTGGGACTTGAAAACCTGTACCCTGCGCCGAGCGATGGTGGCGCGCCGGATGCGGCGGATGAGCTCTTCGCTCTTGCCGCTGAACATCACACCGCTGATGACCTCGATCCATCCGGGGTGCATCCCGTAAATCATCGACCATTCTCCTGGCATCTTGCGGGCGCTTCATCGGAGCGACGATATTCGTCGCCCCAAGCCAAACTTCCGTTCCTCAAGGAGCGCGTGTGAACAAGCAGGAGCTCGTGGCTGCCGTGGCCAGGCAACTCGGCTTGACCAAGGCCAAGGCAAGCGAGATCGCCGAGCTGTTCTTCGCGCCCACCGGCCTCATTGCCTCCGAGCTCCGGAGGGGCGGAAAGGTGGCCATCAGCGGTTTCGGGAGCTTCGAGGCCCGAAAACGGGCCGCGCGCGAGTGGCGCGACCCGCGAACCGGCAAGGCAGTGAACATCAAGGCGTCGGTGGTTCCGGCTTTCAGGGCCAGCAGAGCGCTGCGGGATCAGGTCAACAAGAAGCGGTAGGGGCGCACCGCGGTGCGCCCGTACTGGCGGGCCTGGCGCCCTACCGTCTCCCCGCCGGACTTCCTTCCCGCCGCGGCGAACGGGTCGGCCCCCGGTCCACCCGGGCAGTGACCTTGCGCCGCCTGATAGTCACACCGTTCAGTGCCAGCGCCACCTTCTCCGCATCCTGCGCCGGGATCTCTATCAGCGAGTAGGCCTCCCGCAGCTCGATTCGCCCGATCTTCCCCCGGTCGACCCGCAAATCCTTGGTGAGCACAGCCACGAAATCGTTGGCGGTGGCGCCGTCTTTCTTCCCCACGCCAACAAAGAGCTTGGCGGTAGCCGGAATGTCGGGCACCCGAGCCGCCGGCTCGGCCGGGCCCGAGCTGGTCCACAGATCGAAGAGCGCGGCTGCGACGGCGACGGGATCGTGCCGCTCGAACAGCGGTGCCAGGATGAGCAGCGCGCGGTCCGGTGTTCCGGCTTCCAGTGCTCTCACGATCGCGCCCCGCTGGGCGGCAGCCGCGGCGGAGACGGTATCCGCGATGCCGGGAAGCGCCAGCGGCCGGCGCGGCGTCGCGATCCGGGCCGTGTAGCTCTCGGTGCCGGGAGGGACCAACAGCACCACCTCGCCCGACTGGGCCAGCTGCTGGAGCCGCTCGGCCGTGGGGAGATCGAATGCGACGATGGTCTCCGCCTTAGGCGCGTCGCCCGTTACCAGGCTCAGCTCGGGCTCGGCCAGCGCCACGGCCTGAGCGATGGCGGGATGATGGCTCGTGTCCGCAGTCCATATCACCAATGAAGCGGGATCCAGCAGCTCCACCAATTCCGCCAGGGCAGACACCCGCCGCGCCCATGAGACGCCCACCGTCCGAACCGGACCGGTAGCCGCGCCCTCGAGCGCCGCTGCGCCACTGGTCAGCGCCTTCCGCGCGTAGCGCTCGACCAGGGCCTCCACCCGATCGGGGGCGGAGGTGTAGATCACCCGCTGGGTCTCCTTGGGGAGATCCTGCATCAGGGCGGTAATGCTGTCCTCTTCACCCCAGCTCTCGGGCCAGGCCAGAAAAAGTGCGGTCAAGGCGTCCATGCTCAGCGCCGACCGGGTGAGCAGGGTGAGCGCTGTTTCCGGAGCAGCGATCACCAGGTCCACGGCGTTCGCCTTCAGCCGCCGCATGGCGCGTGCGGTTCCGTGCGCCACCTGCACTCTGATGCCGGTGTCCTGGACCAGCGCATGAGCCAGGCCTCCCCACTCGTCGAGCTGCCCGGGAGGCGCGAGTAGAAGCGCACGGCCCCCATCGCTGAGGCGGCTGAGAAGTCCCGCCAGCGCAGGCGCGGCATAGGCCGGAACCGGGGGCGTCGATGCCACGAGGTTATGGCCCCGGGCCGCGGTCGGCGCGCTCTCTCGGGCAGCCGCATCCTCCGGATTCCAGCCGAGTCGTTCGAGAGCCGCCGCGAAGGGCGGCTTGAGATGGAGGTCTTGGAAGGAAGGCAACGGGTCTCCGCTGGGCAGATGCATTGATGCTACGTCCGACGAAGCTAAGCCCCCGCGAGTAGAGGTCCAAGGGGCATCGGTTGTCGGCTTGGCGCCGTTGACATCACTGAGCCGGCGACAAAACTTTCCCCGGACCGCTGCTCCTTACCTCAGATTCGGATCGAAGCATGCCTGACCCTTTGTCCCTGAATGTCCAGCACCTCAAGGCCTCCGAAACGGTGGCGATAAGCAACGAGGCCAAGCGCCGTAAAGCCGCCGGAGAGGACGTCCTGGACCTGGGAGTGGGCGAGCCGGACTTCGACACGCCTCAGGCTGCCGCGCAGGCTGGCATTCAGGCCATTCAGAAGGGCATGACCCGTTACCCGCCGAATGTTGGAATTGCGGAGCTTCGGACCGGGATCGCCAACCAGCTCTCGATCATGTCGGGTGGGCGCGCAGTCAACCCGGACAACATCATCGTGAGCTCAGGATCGAAGCAGTCGATCTTCAACGCGTGCTTCACACTCTTCGGCCCCAGAGACCGGGTCCTGATCCCGTCACCCGCCTGGGTCTCGTACCCCCAGATCGTCCATCTCACCCGGGCCGAGCCGGTCCTGGTGCCTGGCGACCAGGAATGGGGCCTCAAGGTCAGCGTCAAGGATCTGGACCGGGCGAGCCACAAGCTCACCCGCGGACTCATCCTGTGCTCCCCCTGCAACCCCACGGGGGCGGTATACACCCTCGCCGAGTTGAAGGCGATTGCCGAGTGGGCCCGCAAGAATGACGTGTGGATCATCTCGGACGAGATCTACCGCCGCATAAACTACGGTCCCGGTCCGGCTCCCTCGTTGCTGGACCTGCCCGACGAGTTGCTCGAGCGCACCGTCATCATCTACGGCGCGAGCAAGGCCTATGCGATGACCGGGTGGCGGATCGGAGCCGCGCTCGCGCCTCCCCACATCACCAAGGCCATGGCGGCGCTCCAGTCTCATACAACCACCGGTGCCAACCATCCGGCCCAATGGGCGGCCGCCGCCGCGTTCACCGATGAGCGGGTGGACTCCGAAGTGGGACGCATGGTCACAGCATTCCGCCGGCGGCGCGACTACCTGGTGGACCGCTTTCGCAGTGAGGCCCCCGGCATCGAGTTCGTTGAGCCGCATGGCGCCTTCTACTTCTTCTTCCGGGTGGACGGTATCCGCGAGAGCGATCCCGTGACCGGTCAGAGCTTCTGCGAGCAGCTGATGAAACAGGAAGGGGTCGCGCTGGTCCCGGGAGCGGCCTTTGCCGACGACCGCTGGGTGCGTCTGAGCTACTCCGTTTCCGATGCGGACCTGGAGAAGGCGCTGGACCGGGTCCTGCGTTTCATCCATCGTCTCGCATCTGCCCGCGCGGCCTGAGACGCCACCATGAGTATGGACGCCCGGATCGAGCCGCTGAGCGGAGCACTGCCGTCAATCAACTGGCG
>JALYPB010000275.1 GCA_030856585.1 Gemmatimonadota bacterium
ACTGGATCTGCTCGCCGAGGTCGATCCGGATCAAGCCGAAACCCAGCGGACCGATGGCCAGGCCCAGAGCCAGGTAAATGGCCGAGGTCGAGATCGGGAGGTTGCGGAGGTAGGCGGACGACAGCGCCAGCAGCAGCAGCAGCACGCCGGCCAGGGCCATCCAGGATAGGAAGGTCAATGGGCTATTGGCTATGGGTTATTGGCTGTTGGTAAAGCACAAAAACGAACCTCCAGGAGCCATCGTTACGTCCCTCGCATCCGGAGGGGCCTGAGCTAATAGGTAATGCCTATGGCCAGTAGCCAATAGCCAATAGCTAATAGCCAACAGCCAATAGCCAACAGCCAATAGCCAATAGCCCTTCCAGGGATCCAATTGGCCTCTCGGGACGTTATGCCAGTGTCCTCTACTGGAGTCGCCATAGATGGGTCGTTCCCTGATTCGATCTGCCGGATTCATCATCGTGCCGCTGCTGGGGTTGGTCCTCCTGGGCTTCGGGCTCACCGGGGCCTCTCCCAGGCCGGCGGCCAAGCCTGCGGACGCACCGGTGCCCACCGGGGCTCAGCTGACGGCCATCTTTGCCGGCGGGTGTTTCTGGTCGATGCAGAAGGCGTTCGACGGTGTCGCCGGTGTCGCCAGCACCACCGTGGGCTTTGCCGGCGGGCGGGAGGCCAATCCCACCTATAAGGAAGTGGTGAAGGGTGGTACCGGGCACGCGGAGGCGGTCCAGGTCATCTACGATCCGGCGAAGATCTCGTACGAGCGCCTGCTCGACATCTACTGGCACAACATCGACCCGTTGACGCTCAACGCCGCGTTCTGCGACCACGGGGTCCAGTACCGCTCGGTCATCTTCTATGGGGACGCCAAGCAGCGCGGACTGGCCGAGGCGTCGAAGCGCGAGCTGGACCGGTCCAAGCGATTCAAGACGCCGATCGTCACCGCCATCCAGCCGGCGACGACGTTCTATCCGGCCGAGGACTATCATCAGCAGTATTACAAGAAGAACCCCGAGAGCTATCAGAGGTATGTGATCGGCTGCGGGCGGGAGCAGCGGACCCGGGAGCTCTGGGGCGACGTGGCGGTGTCGAAGGGAGCGGGACGATGAACGCGGCCAGGATGTTCGGTATCGCCATCGCGGCCCTCCTGATCGGGAGTGGCGGGGCGGTGGCACAGACTCATGCGACAGGATGGAATCCAGTGACCTTCAAGAAGCCGAGCGACGCCGAGCTCAAGAGCCGGCTCAGCGCGGAGCAGTATACGGTGACCCAGCACGAGGGCACCGAACGGCCGTTCCACAACGCCTACTGGGACAACCATGAGGCGGGGATCTACGTGGATGTGGTGTCGGGCGAGCCGCTGTTCAGCTCGCTGGACAAGTACGACTCCGGCACCGGATGGCCCAGCTTCACCAGGCCGCTCGAGCAGGGCAACCTCCAGACCAAGGACGACCACCGGCTAAGCGCCGACCGGACCGAGGTGAGGTCGGCGAATGCGGATTCACATTTGGGTCACGTGTTCGACGACGGCCCCAAGCCGACCGGCCTCCGCTACTGCATGAACTCGGCGGCCCTGCGGTTCATTCCGGTGGATAAGCTGGAGGCGGAGGGGTACGGGAAGTACGTGGGATTATTCCAGAAGGGTGGCACAGCGGTGAGCGGTAAGCGGTAAGGCAAACGTAGAGTGATTGTCATCCCTCGCATTCGCTCGGGATGACTCGCCTGGCGGGCTCGGGCTAACACGATACCGCCTTACCGCCTGACCTCTACCGGCGCGCCCGCTCGAACGGTGCCGCCCTGCACCACCCGGGCATACCACCCCCGCCGGCCCACCATGGTCCGAAGGACTTCCGGCCCCCGCTTCTTGCCAACGTAAGGCAGCGTGAACAGCACCTTACAGGGATCACAGGCCTTGCTCACCTCCAGCACCACTTCCCCCACCTTCACCTGTACTCCCGGCTGCAACGCGTCTGGGGGGAGGTCTGCCAGCGTCAGATTTCGCCCAGCTCGCCAGGCTGGACCGGCCAGCCTTCCTCCCGCAAAGCCACCAGGATCTCCTCGTTGAGGAGGAGGATCGCCTGGTCAGGATCGCCCTTCAACTTCTCAGTTCGCCAGCGGTTGAAGTCGCCTTCGACCCCCTCGGGCGTGATCGTCAGTTGGGTCACGGGCCGCTTGGGGATCCCGGGAGCCCGGCCTTCCCGGGGCTTGAGATGAAGCTGAACGACGTGTCCGCGCATGAGTCGAAATCTAGCTCCGGTCTTAGCGCTATTGGCTATGGGCTATGGGCTGCTCCTAGGGCGGAACGGGCGCCGAAGAGTTACACTAGCTCGTCTGGTTCACTGCACAGCCCATAGCCCATAGCCTCCACCCATGCCCCTCGACTCCACTGGCGTTCTCCTCCTTCTCGGCACCGGCCTGGTCGGCCTGCTGCTCATCCCGCTCGGGCTCCCCGGGCTCTGGGTGATCGTGCTCGGCATCCTGGGCTACGGCTGGCTCACCGATTTCCGCACCCTTAGCGTCGGCTTCATCATTGTCATAGTCGTCCTGGCGCTGTTGGCCGAGGCGTTCGAGGCCTGGGTGGGGTTCCGCTTCGCTCAGCGGTACGGGGGATCGCGCCGAGCCGGATGGGGGGCGCTGGTGGGCGGATTGGCCGGGGCCATCATGGGCGTGCCGGTGCCGATCATCGGGTCGGTGATCGGCGGGTTCGTGGGGGCGTTCGCCGGGGCGGCGCTGTTCGAGTACACCCGGGTCCGGCGCCTGGAAGGCTCGGCCAAGGCGGGGTGGGGGGCGGTACTCGGCCGAGCGGCCGCGGCGGCAGGGAAGATGGCGGTGGGGATCGTGATGGTGGTGGGAGCCCTGTTCGCCGCGCTATAGTCATTGCGAGGGTGCGATCGCCGAGGTAGTCATTGCGAGCGGCCGCAGGCCGCGCGGCAATCCAGCCGGTCACTCCCGTAACCCACTGGATTGCTTCGGATGCTTCGCATCCTCGCAATGACTTAAGGTCTTCACAACTGGTGGTACAGGTCCCGCCATTCTGGGTTCATC
>JALYPB010000279.1 GCA_030856585.1 Gemmatimonadota bacterium
CGCCCCTCCGCCCGTCCGCCCCTCCGCCCCTCCGACGACCGTCGAGAATTGGCGGAGCTGGTTCTCCCCGTCGTTCGTGGAGCGTTGAGCAGGCCGGATCGGGTCATCCTCCACTACGACGATGCCGACGACGTGCTGGCCACCCTCGCGGCGAAGGAGACGCCGGAGCTGGTACGCCGGGGGATGGCAACACCGGAGCACCTGCTTCGGGCGGGCCGATTGCCTGTCATTCTGAGCGAGTTGCCTGTCATTCTGAGCGAAGCGAAGAATCCCTTGGCAACCGAGCCGGCCGAGCACTTGATTTCCAGCATCCGGAGCCAGCTGGAGGCAGCGCACACCGAGTACGAGGAGTATCACCAGCGACACGCCGGGGCGGGGGAGCGCCCGCTTGACGACTGGGCCAAGGTGGTCCTGGTACCCGGCCTCGGCCTGATCACCGCCTTCAGCGACAAGCGGAACGCGGTGACGGCCAACGTCTGTTACCGCGCGGTGCTCGAGGTCATTGCCAACGCGGAGGCGGTGGACCGCTTCGAGTTCATCCCGGAGGCCGACGTCTTCGAGTTCGAGCATTGGCCGCTCGAGCGACGGAAGGTGGAGGAGCAGGTCGCCAGGGAGCGGGCCGGCAAGCTGCTGCCCCGCCACGTGGTGGTGATCATCGGCGGTGGGAGCGGGATCGGGCGTGCCGCCGCGCACCGGTTCGCGGAGGAGGGTGCCCACGTCGTCGTGGCCGACCTGAACGGCGAGACGTCGCGGGGAGTGGCCGCCGAGGTTTCGGCGAAATTTCCCGGGCGCCTGATCTCGGCGGCGGTGGACGTGAGGGACGACGCCAGCCTCGACGCCCTGTTCCGGCAGACGGTACTGGAGTTCGGCGGGCTGGACTGCCTGTTCTACACCGCCGGCATGCCGCCCCGCTTCGCCCCGATCACCGAGATCCGGCGGGAGGACTTGCAGCACCAGCTGGAGGTTCACTATCTGGGTGCGGTGGCTGCCATCGGCCGCGCGGCGGCAGTGATGCGGCGCCAGGGGCTGGGTGGGTCGATCGTGGCCTCGGTCTCCAAGGCGGCGCTGGTGCCGGGGCGGGACGCTGTGGCCTACGGCGGAAGCAAGGCGGCCCTGCTCCAGGCGCTCAGGGTGGCCGCGGTGGAGCTGGGCGGCGACGGGATCCGGGTCAATGCCATCAACGCGGACCAGATCGAAACCCCGCTGTTCCTTCAGTTCGTACGGGAGAGGGCGGCCGGCCGCGGGGTGACGGCGGAGGAGCAGCTGGCGGTGTACCGGAGCCGCAACCTGATGGGAGCCACCCTGATTCCGCCCGAGGCGGTGGCGGACGTGGCGGTGCTGCTGGCGAGCGACCGGTTCCGGTTTACTACTGGGGACATCCTGACGGTGGATGGAGGGCTGCCGGAAGCGTTTCCGCGGTAGGCGGTAAGGCGGTAAGGCGGTAAAGGCGGTACGGCGGTAAAGGCGGTACGGCGGTAAAGTGTTTCCCCGTTAAGATTCGTTGTCATCCTGAGCCCTTCGCTGCGGTCAGGACAGGCTCCGCGAAGGATCCCTCAGGAGCCGGACCCTGACATGGACGAGAGGCATTTGCAGGAATGACACCAACTATCCGCTGGACCTCGGCGTTCTTGACCGCCGCTCTGACCCTCGCAGGGTGCGGCTCCAACCGGACCGAGACCGGGGTTTCTCCCGAGCCCGCGCCGGCCGGCCAGGAAGACATCGCCGCCAGGGCCAAGGCCAAAGCCGACAGCGCCCGCTATCCCCATACCGAGGCAGACACCCGCTTTATGTCCTCGATGATCGGCCACCATGCCCAGGCGATCGTGATGTCGGGCTGGGCGCCGACCCACGGGGCCGATCCGGCGGTGCGCCGGCTGGCTGAGCGGATCATCAACGCCCAGGAGGACGAGATCGCGAGCATGCAGCGCTGGCTAAAGTCGCGCGGGGAGCCGGTGCCCGAAGCGAGCGCCGCCGGGATGAAGATGACCACCGGTGGTCACGAGCATACGATGCTGATGCCGGGCATGCTAACCGAGGCCCAGATGCGGCAGCTGGATCTGGCGCGGGGCCCCGAGTTCGACCGGCTGTTCCTGACCTTCATGATCCAGCATCACAAGGGCGCCGTCTCCATGGTGCAGGACCTGTTCGGGTCACGCGGGGCAGCCCAGGACGAGACCGTGTTCAAGTTCGCCAACGACGTCAGCGTAGACCAATCGACCGAGATCGCCCGGATGGAGAAGATGCTGGCCGGCTACGGGTCCGCGGCCGGCGTTCCTTGAAACCGCTTCCGTCACCGGTCCGTATCTCTCATAGCCGCTAGCTCCTAGCTCCTAGCTCCCCACTAAGGAACCTTCATGG
>JALYPB010000293.1 GCA_030856585.1 Gemmatimonadota bacterium
GTCTTATGCGAGGGGCTTACTGTCCCGCTGACCCGCTGACCCGCCGTCCCGCGTTATCTTCCCCCCATGTCCCAGTCCAGAATTCGCAACTTCTGTATCGTTGCCCACATCGATCATGGCAAGTCCACCCTGGCCGACCGGCTGATCGAGGCCACCGGTGCGGTGGAGAAGCGGCAGATGCGCGACCAGCTGCTCGACACCATGGATCTCGAGCGGGAGCGCGGGATCACGATCAAGCTGAACGCGGTGCGGATGAGCTATACGGCAAAGGACGGGAGCGAGTACGAGCTCAACCTGATCGACACGCCGGGGCACGTGGATTTCACCTACGAGGTTTCCCGTTCCCTCGCAGCATGCGAAGGGGCAATCCTGGTGGTGGATGCCTCGCAGGGTATTCAGGCCCAGACGCTGAGCAACCTCTTTCTGGCGATGGATGCCGGGCTCGAAGTCATCCCGGTCCTCAACAAGATCGACCTTCCCGGTGCCGAGCCCGAGCGGCGAGCCGAAGAGATCATGAATCTGATCGGCGCCAAGCGGGAGGAGATCCTCGCGGTCTCGGCCAAGGAGGGCACCGGCGTGCCCGAGCTGCTCGAGGCGGTGGTCGCCCGGGTGCCGCCGCCCAGGGGGAAGCTCGACGCCCCGCTTCGGGCACTCATCTTCGATTCCTATTATGACCGGTACCGTGGCGCCGTCCCCAGCATTCGGGTGGTGGACGGCGTGGTGCGCGAGGGGACGGAGATCGTGTTCGGCGCCAACCCCACCGAGGTTCACCATGTGGACGAGGTGGGCTACCTCCAGCTGGGACAGCATCCCACCGACCAGCTCGCCGCCGGCGAGGTAGGCTACCTCGTGGCCAGCCTGCGCGACGTGCGGGACGCCCGGGTGGGCGACACCATTCTGGACGCCGCCAACCGGGCCACCGAGCTCCTGCCCGGCTATCGCGACGTCAAGTCGATGGTCTTTGCCGGCATCTACCCTACCGACTCGGAACAGTACGAGGGGCTCCGCGACGCGCTGGAGAAGCTGCGGCTCAACGATGCGAGCCTTAACTACGAGCCCGAATCGTCCACCGCGCTCGGGTTTGGTTTTCGCTGCGGCTTTCTGGGATTGCTGCACATGGAGATCGTGCAGGAGCGGCTGGAGCGGGAGTTCAACCTCGACCTGATCACCACGGTGCCGACGGTGGAGTACCATGTGTACAAGACCGACGGCGAGCGGCTGCTGCTGGAGAACCCGAGCCATCTCCCCGACCCTGCAGAAATTTCCCGGATCGACGAGCCCTATGTGAAGGCCCGCATCATGGCGCCGGCCGAATACATCGGCGGCATCATGAAGCTGGGCCAGGAACGCCGGGGGGTCTACAATGGGATGCACTACATCGATACCACCCGGGTGGAGTTTGACTTCGAGTTCCCTCTGGGCGAGATCGTCCTCGATTTCTACGACAAGCTCAAGTCGCTGAGCCGGGGTTACGCCTCGCTGGACTACGAGGCGGCGGATTACCGGGAGTCCAAGCTGGTCAAGCTCGATATGCTGATCAACGGGGACCCGATCGACGCCTTCAGCGTCATCATCCACACTGACAAGGCGCAGGAATGGGGCCGCAAGGTGGCGGAGAAGCTGAAGGAGCTCATTCCCCGGCAGCTGTACCAGGTGGCGATCCAGGCTGCGATCGGCAACAAGGTCATCGCGCGCGAGACGATCTCGGCCTTTCGCAAGGATGTGCTGGCCAAGTGCTACGGGGGCGACATTACCCGGAAGCGCAAGCTCCTCGAGAAGCAGAAAGAGGGGAAGAAACGGATGAAGCAGATCGGGGCCGTGGAGATCCCCCAGGAGGCGTTTTTGGCTGTCTTGCAAGTTGACTAACAGCGTAAGCGGTGAACGGTGAGCGGTGAGCGGGAACAACTCGATCTCCCCAAGGGCGAGAGACCGGTGTCGAAGACCGATAACTCCCGCTTACCGCTTACCGCTGACCGCTCACGCTGTCTAGTCATCCAAACCGCCTTCCTCGGCGATGTGGTCCTGACCACGCCCCTGCTCTCGCTGCTCGCCGGGCGTCATGGGCCGGTGGATGTCGTGACCACGCCGGCGGCAGCGGCGCTGCTGGAGACGCATCCGGCGGTGCGGTCGGTCATCAGCTACGATAAGCACGGCCCGGGAAGAGGGTGGCGCGGAATCAGAAGGGTAGTCGCGGAGCTTCGCGCGCGGCGTTACGCGACCGTCTATCTGCCGCACCGCTCGGTCCGCTCGGCTGCGCTGGCGATGCTGTCCGGTGCGCCGGAGCGAATCGGCTTTGCCGACAGCGCGGCCGCGATTACCTACACCCGGCGGGTACAGCGACCGCGCGAGGGCCACGAAGTCGAACGGCTGCTGACACTGGCAGGGTCGAGTGGGGAGACGCCAAGGGTCACTCTGGGACTGACCCCTTCCGACTATGCCGCGGCCGACGAGTGGCTGGCGCGGCACGGCATGGGCTCCCGGTTCATCGCGCTGGCACCCGGCTCGATCTGGGGTACGAAGCGGTGGCCGTACTACGCCGAGCTCGCAGCCCGGCTCGACCGGCCTTGCGTGGTCATAGGCGGTGCCGACGACCAGCCGCTGGCTGAGGCAATCGTGACCGCCGCGCCCGGCCGTGCAGTAAGCGCCGCAGGCCAGCTCAGTCTGCGTGTCTCAGCCGCGATCATCGGGCGAGCCGTGCTGCTGGTGACCAACGACTCGGCCCCGTTGCACCTGGCCACCGCGGTAGGAACTCCCGTCGTAGCCATCTTTGGGCCGACGGTGCCGGCGTTCGGATTTGGCCCCCGGCGAGCAGGTGACGTCACCCTGGGTTGGGATGGCCTGGCCTGCCGGCCTTGCTCCAAGCATGGCCCGCCGGTGTGCCCATTGGGCCACCATCGATGCATGCGCGATCTGTCGGTCGAAACCGTAGCCGCGGCGCTGGCCGCCATAACCAGCTCGGAGGAGTCCGGTGCGATTTGTCCTCGGAATTGACATCGGTGGCACGAACCTGGTCGTCGGCAGCGTGGCCGAGGATGGCTCCGCCTTGCGCGCGCTCGGCAGCGAGCCAACCGGCGCGGAAGCCGGGGAGCGGGACGTTCTCGACCGGCTGATCGCGCTCGCCAAGCGGACGATCGAGCAGACGAAGCGCGAGGATCCGGCGGCCGAGATCATCGGGGTGGGCGTCGGCGCCCCCGGGCCGCTCGATACCAAGAGCGGCGTGGTTCTTCTCACCCCGAACCTGGGCTGGGTAAATCTGCCGCTCAGGCAGATCATTCACGACCGCCTCAAACTTCCCGCCGGGCTGGATAACGACGCCAACTGCGCCGTCCTGGGTGAGTGGTGGATGGGCGCGGCGCGCGGCACTCGAAACGCAATCGGGATCACGATCGGGACCGGCATCGGTGGAGGAATCATTTTGGACGGCAAGCTCTATCACGGCGCGTCCGATTGTGCCGGCGAGATCGGCCACACCACCATCGAGACCGAAGGCCGCCGCTGCAAATGTGGCAACTACGGCTGCCTCGAGGCCTACGCTTCGGGACCGAACATCGCGCTGCGAGCCTGCGAGGAAATCAAGGCCGGCGGGGAGAGCCGGCTGACCGGCTACGTCGGCGGCGATCTCCAGAAAATCACCGCCCAGACAGTCTACCAGGCGGCGCACGATGGCGACGAGCTCGCCACCCAGGTGGTGAACGACACCGCCAAGTTTCTTGGTATCGGCATCGCCAACCTGGTCAACGTCTTCAATCCGGAGGCGGTGGTCGTCTGCGGTGGCGTCACACTCGCGGGCGACCATCTGTTCGTTCCGCTTCGGCGCGAGGTTGCCCGCCGCGCGTTCAAGCCCGCGGTGGACGTGTGCCGGATCGTACCGTGCGAGCTGACCGGCACCGCAGGGGTCTACGGAGCCGCCAAGACATTCCTGGATCACCGTGCCTAAGGTCGGCATTATCGGCTCGCTGGTCTGGGACCTCATCTACGGCCGGGATCCGCTCGCGCCGCCGGTCGAGGAGTGGGGCGGCATCGCCTACGCACTGGCCGGCCTGGATGCGAGCCTGCCTCCGGATTGGGAGATTGTGCCGCTCATCAAGGTCGGGCGCGATCTCAGCCGCGAGGCGCAGCTGCTGCTGAATGGCCTGTCGCGCCTGACGCCCGGCGGCCGGTGTGTCGAAGTGACCGCACCCAACAACCGCGTGGTGCTCCACTATCAGTCGACCGAGCGGCGCTGCGAGCGGATGGCGGGCGGTGTACCCGGCTGGACCTGGGCCGAGCTGGGCCCCATGGTGCGTGACCTCGACGCCATCTATCTGAACTTCATCTCGGGTTTCGAGCTGTGCCTGGGTACCGCACAGGCGCTTCGGCAGGGCTTCAAGGGCCCGATCTATGCCGACTTCCACAGTCTCTTTCTCGGCATGCAGCAGGATGGGATGCGCGTCCTTCAGCCGCTTCCGCACGCGGCCGACTGGTTTGGTTGCTTCGATCTGGTTCAGTTGAACGAGGACGAAATGAATCAGCTGTCCCCCGATCCGCTCTCGCTGTCGGCACAGGCACTGGTCGCGGGAGTTTCGCTACTCACCGTGACCCTCGGGCCGCGGGGAGTGGCGTACGTGGCTGCCCCTGGCTTCGACCGGCTCGCGCTCGCTGATGTCACCCCGAGCAACCCGCAGGGGACGCGAGGGGGCCATAGCCCAGTCGGACTTCGGCCCCCTCGCTTCGCTCAGGGTGACAACTCTGCGGCCGTGCGCACCGCGTTGATTCCGGCCCCCAGCATCGAAACCCTCGACCCCACTGGATGCGGCGATGTCTTCGGTGCCGCCGCGTTCGCGCGACTCCTCTCCGGTGATTCGGTGGACACCGCACTGCGCCACGCCGCGGCCATGGGCGCACGCAACGCCGGGTTCCGCGGGGCGAGCGGGCTCGCCAGCCACCTGCGTGGCGAGCTGGTGACTCCGTGACCAGAGTCATCGAGGTGCCGACCCATTTCGACGATCGCAGCTTCGACACATTCGCCGCCGGCTTCGGGGAGTGGCCTCCGGAAGAGAAAGTATTGGTCGACGCCCGTGGCACGCAGTGGGCCTCTCCCTACGGCCTGATCGGAATCCTGAAGGCGGGCCAGGCGCTGGCCGAAGCCAAGCGGGAGAAGCCTCTTCTCACCGTGCCGACCAGCGACGAGGTGAAGCGCTACTGGGCGCGAGCGGGCTTCTTCAGTCAGGCCGCTGAGTTGTTCGAGCTGCACGGCAAGGTTCCCCGCCCCGGAGCCACCGGCCCTTCGGACGTGCTGCTGGATGTGACCCCGGTGCGCGCCTCCGAGGACGTGCATGGAGTGGTTCACAAGATCTCAGAGGGGGCTTCCCGCATACTCCATGGCGAGCTGGGCCTCGAGATGAAGGCCACCCTCCGGTTCAGTATGGCGCTTTCAGAGGCCTGTCAGAATATTGTGGAGCACGCCGGCACCAGTGGCTGGGTGGCGGTACAAGCGTATACTTTCCGTCGCCGGCTGGGCCGCCGGGTGGTCGTCATCGCGGTCAGCGATGCTGGAGTCGGCTTTCGCCGCTCCCTCGAGAGTACCCATGCCAAACGCTTCGGTGAGCGGTGGGGGGACGGCGCGGCCCTGGAGGCGGCGCTGATCCAGGGCGTCAGCCGCTTTCGCGACCCGGGACGGGGACAGGGACTCGCCTTCATCAAACGCTTTCTCGACCAATGGGAGGGGAAGATTTCCATTCGCAGCGGTACTGCCCGGTTGTCGATCGTACCTCCCTGGGACGAAGACATTCCGCTGAGTGACCACCTTCCCTCATTTCCCGGAGCTCAGGTGCAGATCATCATTCCGGCCCAGGATCCGAAGTCACGGTGATCCAGAGGATCAAGATGGGGCGCGTCCTGCAGGAGGCCGTCGCGGCCCCCTATCGGAACCTGGTTACCCGGCCCACCGGGGCGGCCGTGCGCATCCGGATCGAGGCGGCGCTCGCTGTCTCCAACTGCCTGACCGCGCTGCTGGATTTCTCGGAGATCGAGCTGGTGGACCTGAGCTGCGCCGACGAAGTCGTCGCCAAGCTGCTCCTGACGCCCCAGACGGCGTATTTCCTGGTGCTGCAGGGTTTGCGCGAAGACCATCATGAAGCCATCGAGCACGTCCTCACTCATCACCGGCTTGCCATCGCGGCGGTTCCGCCCGGCTGCATGGTCCCGCGTCTCCTCGGATGGGTTCAGGACGATGCCCGGGAGGCGTTCACCCACATCTCGGAGACCGGACCGCTCGATGTCTCTGGTCTGGCTCGGGCGCTGGGCTGGACCGCGTCACGCAGCCGCGAAGCGCTGGGCGACCTGACGCTGCATCGCCTGGTACGGCCCATGGGCGAGCTCTACTACCCGCTCCAGACCGCATGAACCGGCCCGGGCCGGGCCTCTCGACGATCGCCATCCACGGCATCCCCCACCGCCGGCCCGACTGGAGCCCGGTGGCGCCTTCACTGCACCAGAGCAGCACCTTCGTCAACCCGATCGGAAGCGACGACGAGGTTCTCTACAGCCGCTACGGCAACAACCCCAATCAGGTTGAACTGGCCAAGAAGTACGCCCTGCTGGAAAAAGCCGACGCTGCCATCTTC
>JALYPB010000330.1 GCA_030856585.1 Gemmatimonadota bacterium
GTGTAGTTGCCCGGCTGCAGCTCGGCCTGCAAGGCAGTGGCTGGCACTCCGCGGAATGCGGGATCGGCGCCCAGCCGTTCGAGCAGCGTATTGGGCTCTCCGCGACTCACCGCTTCCACCACCGTGAGACTGTGCTTCCGAACCACCTCGTGCAGCGCCTGCCGGTCGCCGCCCGCCGCGGTCCCGAGCATCAGCCACCGCTCGGTGGCCATGAACGGCATCTGTTCATCCACATGCCTTCGGATCGTGGCCTCCCGGACCTCGAGGCCCGCCGCGATGTTGGTGGCGAGCACCAGGATGGCATCGGTCCCGAGAAATCCTTCCGGCAGGGTCAACCGCCGGTTGGCGCTGTCGTCCAGGCTCCGCTCCAGCCACTGACTTGCGGCGGTGTGCGCCGTATTGGCCTGCAACGAGATCACGAACCTGGCAAGCCCGCTGATCCGCTCGGCCCGCATCGGATTCCGCTTGTAGGCCATGGCGCTGGAACCGATCTGCTCCTGCTCGAACGGCTCCAGCAGCTCGCCCTCGTGCTGCAGCAACCGGAGGTCGCCCGCCAGCTTGGCCGCCGACTGGGCAATGCCGCTCAACGTATCAAGTACGGTACTGTCCGCTTTCCGGGTGTAAGTCTGGCCGGTGACCGGGAACGATGCTGCGAATCCAAGCTTGGCGGTGACCCGCCGGTCGAGGTCTCTGACCTTCTCATGATCGTTGCCGAACAGCTCCAGAAAGGACGCCTGCGTTCCGGTGGTGCCTTTGCAGCCCCTGAGCCGCAGGGTCTCGATCCGGCGGCTCACTTCCTCGACGTCGATGGCAAAGTCCTGCATCCAGAGCGTGGCTCGCTTACCGACAGTAGTCAGCTGAGCCGGCTGAAAGTGGGTGTAGGCCAGGCAGGGGAGCGCGGCGTACCGGCTGGCAAACCGCTCCAGCGCCCCGAGAACCGCGACCAGCCGCCCGAGCAACAGCCGCAGGCCGTCGCGCATGACGATGAGATCGGCGTTATCGGTGACGAACGCACTGGTGGCGCCGAGGTGCAGGAACGGCCGCGCGGCCGGAGCCTGCTCGCCCAAGGCGTGAATGTGGGCCATCACATCGTGGCGGAAGCGCCGCTCGTAGCGCGCCGCGAGGTCCAGGTCGGCATCGTCCAGGTGGGCTCGCATCTGTGCGATCGCCTGCTCCGGAATGTCGAGACCGAGCTCACGCTCGGCCTCGGCCAGCGCGAGCCACAACCGGCGCCAGAGTCCGATGCGGTGCCGCTCGCCCCACAGGGTCTGCATGGCGGGGGAGGCGTAGCGAGAACCGAGCGGCGAGCGCCAGCGGTCCTCCGTCATCGGAACAGCAGATCGGTGAAGGTGACCTGGCCCTCGCGCTCGACGTAGATCCGGATAACCTGGCCCGGGCGGACATTGAGGAGGCTCGATACTTCGGAGGCGTTGCGCACCGGAGTCCGGTCGATGGCGAGAATCACGTCCCCCGGCTGAAGGCCGGTGGCGCGGCTGACCTGGGGAGAGACACGAAAGATCAGCGCGCCCTGGTCGCTCCGGATAGAACGCTCCGCCTGGATGGCCGAAGTCACGTTGATCAGCTGGAGCTCCTGAAGAACGGTGATCTTTTCGGCCGTCACCGTTGGAAGGTCTCCGGTGAGGATCCGCCGCGACGCGGTCCCGCTGGCGCTCCGTACCCCCACCTGAACGGCGTCGCCCACATGCAGGTCGAGCTTCACCGCCTCCCAGTCCAGGTAGTTCCGAAGCCGCCTGCCGTTGGCCTCGACCAGCACATCACCCTTGCGCAGCCCCGCGCGGGCGGCGGGACCATCGGGTGTGACCCTCCAGATCACGACACCGCCCTGGCTCTTCCATTCGCGCATCGCCCGGGCGCCCTGGACCTCGAGGCCAACCCAGGCGCGGCGGACCGACCCGCGCTTGATAATCTCATCTGCTACGCGGACGGCACGCTCGATCGGGATGGCGAATCCCAGACCCACCGAGCCGCCGCTGCTGCTGAAAATCGACGAGTTGACCCCGACCACTTCACCCAGCGCGTTGGTGAGCGGTCCTCCCGAATTGCCGGGGTTGATGGCAGCGTCGGTCTGGATCATGTCGAGGTAAAGACCGGCCTGATCGCCCCCCGGAAGAATGTTGCGCTCAGTGGCGCTCACCACTCCAACCGAGACCGAGGGCTCGGAGTTGCCCAGCAGATAGGCGTACGGATTCCCCAGCGCTATCACCCATTCGCCGATCATGAGATCCGTGCTGCGTCCCACCGCCACAGTGGGAAGGTTCTCGCGCTCGACCTTCAGTACGGCGATGTCGGTCAGTGGATCCTCGCCCACCACCGTAGCCGGAAGGTCGCTGCCGTCCGGGAGCGTCACCACGACCCGGTCGGCGTTGGACACGACATGCTGGTTGGTGACGATGATCCCACCGGGCCGGATGATGAACCCGGTTCCGCTGCCCTGCACTACCCGGGCGCCTTCCGGAACAAAAAAGAAGTCGAAGGGAGAGCGGCGCGCAGCCTGCTGCCGGGAGCTGACGTTGATGGAGACCACAGCCGGGGCGACCCGGTCCGCCGCCGCCACCAGCGCGGTGCGGCGTGAAGAAGTAGTCGCGTTCTGCGCCTCGACTATCCCGGTCGAAGTCTGGGCGCCGGCCGTGGCCACGCGCATCCCGGGGATCGCGTCGCCCCGGCACCCTGCGAGTGCCAGAGTGATGGCCAGAGCGGACAGGCTATGCGAGGTGCAGCGCGGCATAGACCTCCCTGGCCGTATTGGCAAAGAGCTCGGGCGGGTACACCACAGCGGCAAAGTAGAGTCCTTCGGGCGGGGCCGGTGGGCTGGTGTCGGCATTGTCCTCCCGGCCGAGCAAGCTTGCCATGTCGTCCAATGGCCGCCGCGCCAGCCCGATATCCACCATGGTGCCGACGAGCATCCGCACCATGCGCTGGAGAAACCGGTCTGCCTCTATTTCGAAGCTCACGCCTCGATCGTCGATTCGCTGGGTCCAGTTCGCGTGGATAACCCGGCAACGATAGTGTGGCTTGTCGGTCTTGGCCGCGAAGGCGCGGAAGTCGTGCTCGCCTCGCACCACCCGGGTTGCCTCATTGAGGAGCTCGAGGTCGAGCGGCTTGCCAAGCGCCCACTCGAACTGGCGGCGAAAGGGCGAAGCCGAAGCCTCGTCGAGCCCGACCCGGTAGCGATAGCGGCGTGAGAGAGCGGACTTACGGGCATGAAAACCAGGCAGCATCGGGTGAACCGATTCTACCCAGCAATCACTCGGGAGCAGCGCGTTGAGCGCGCGGCGAAGCGTGAGGTGAGTCCAGCTGGCCGGGGCGCTGAAGCTGACGCCCTGACCGATCGAATGGACGCCGGCATCGGTTCGTCCGGCCGCGTGCGCCACCGTCCGATGCTCAAAGAGGCGCTCGAGAACGCGCTCGAACTCGAGTTGGACCGACCGTCCGGCGGGTTGGCGTTGCCACCCGACAAAGCCGGTGCCGTCGTACTGTAGTGTGGCGAGGAAAGTCCGGCTCATCGGCCCGGAATCTAGTGCTGTGGCATATCCCGGGCAAGGCACGCAAATGCTTGTCACGATTGACAAAAGCGGCTCCGGCCGGGTACAATTTTTTCCCCTGTGTCACTCCCGTTTGCCGGGTCTCGGTAACCAGTGAACCTCGACGCCCCACTGCGTTCCGCCATCGAGCAGCTCGCCCGAGGCGTATCCCTGGACCGAGAGGCCACAGCGGCGGCCTTCGGCGTCGTCATGCGTGGCCACGCGACTGCCGTTCAGACGGCCGCTCTCCTGATGGGTCTTCGGGCAAAGGGAGAGACTGCCGACGAACTGGCGGGGGCCGTACTCGCACTCCGCTGCGCCATGGTGACCCTCGACGCCAGCGACCCCGGTCTCCTGGTGGATACCTGCGGCACCGGCGGCGGGAGGGTCGGCACGCTCAACATCTCCACGGCCGCCGCGTTCGTGGTGGCCGGTGCCGGGGTTCCCGTCGCCAAGCATGGTAACCGGAGTTACACCTCGCGGTCCGGCTCGGCCGACGTGCTGGAGGCGCTTGGAATTGAGATCAACCTCCCGCCGGCGGCCGCAGGTGAGGTGCTGCGATCGGTAGGGCTCACGTTTCTGTTCGCACCCACCTACCACCCGGCCATGCGGCACGTGGGGCCGGTACGCAAAGAGCTCGGCGTTCCCACCATCATGAACCTGCTCGGCCCGCTAGCGAACCCCGCCGGCGTGACCCGCCAAGTCGTTGGAGTGGCCGACCCGGCCCGGGCCGAGCTTGTAGCAGGGACACTCGCCGCCCTCGGCGCACACCACGCGCTGGTCCTCCACGCCACCGTCGGGATGGATGAGATCAGCCCGTCTGGCTCGACTCTGATTTGGGAGGTCCAGGGCGGGGAAGTGGAGAGATGGGAGCTGGACCCTGCCGGCTACGGTCTGGAATGCGGCGATCTGGACGCTCTTGCCGGCGGAGAGCCGGAAGACAACGCAGCCCGCATCGAGCGGCTCTTCTCCGGCGAGGCTGACAAGGTGGTACGTTGTGCGGTGCTGTTGAACGCCGCGGCGGCACTGTATGTATCGGGCAACGGCTGGTCGCTTGAGGAGGCGGTGAAGCGGGGCGAGGAGTCCCTGGCGAGTGGCGCCGCGGCCCGGATCCTGGCCCGGCTCCGAAAGGCGGCACCGAGGCGAGAAAATGCGTGACGTCAATACTTTCGAATGACCCCGACCACCACGCCCTGGATCAGCACATCGCGTTCCTGAAATCGCATCGGCTGCATGGTGGCATTGGCGGGCTGGAGCCGGATCCAGCCTCCGGCCTCCCGGTAAAACTTCTTGACGGTGGCCTCGCTGCCGTTGACCAAAGCGATGACCATCTCGCCATTTTCGGCGGTTTGCTTGCCGTGGACGACGACAATGTCTCCGTCCACGATGTGCTCGTCGATCATCGAGGTGCCCTGAACTTTCAGGGCATAATTGGGTCCCTTTCGGGGCAGCATCTGTTCGGGAACCGCGATGGTTTCCTGGTGCATGAGGGATTCGATCGGGGTACCGGCCGCTACCTTGCCCAGCAGCGGAATCTCGCTGGCCGACGATGTGCCCCGGGGAGGCAGAACCTCGATCGACCTGCTCTCGTTGTAGGAGCGGCGGATGTAGCCCTTGCGCTCGAGGTTAGTGAGATGCTCGTGCACGGTGGCCAGAGACTGAAAGCCGAAGTGCTCGGCGATCTCCTCGAAGCTGGGTGCGTAGCCCTGCCCGTGAATGTGGCTCTGCAGGTAATTGAGTATCTCACTCTGGCGCTTGGTCAGCGGCATCAGGATCTCCTCGCATGGCGGCGGACGTGACCGAATAGAGCCCGAATAAGAGTACCCGAATACCGGCCGAAGGACAAGATGCCTGTCAGTCTCGATCAGATCCTGGAGTCCACCCGAGGTGGTTTGGGCCAGGTGCACGCTCGCCGTGGTACCCTGGAGCGGGACGCGGCTGACAGCCAGGTCCCGCCTTCCTTTCGAACCGCTCTGCAGAAGGCAAGCGTCGGGGTCATCGCTGAGGTCAAGCGCCGCTCACCCTCCGCTGGCGCCATACGGGAGGACCTGGACCCGGGGGAGCGCGGGGCGCTGTACGCGGAGCACGGCGCGGCTGCGATCTCGGTCCTGACCGACGGACCTTACTTCGGCGGGTCGATCGAGGACCTTCGCACGGTGGCTCGGCGCTCGTCCATTCCAGTGCTGCGAAAGGACTTCATCCTGGACGAGGTTCAGATTCTCGAGGCCAGAGCTGCGGGCGCCGCGGCCGTTCTCCTCATCGTCCGGGCCCTGGAGTCCCGGCTCCAGCCCCTCCTCCGCTGCGCTGCCGCGTTAGGGCTGGACGCCATGGTCGAGGTACACACCGCCGAGGAGTTGGACCTGGCCCTGGAGATGGGAGGCTCGATCATCGGTGTCAACAGCCGGGACCTGGATACCTTCAAAATCGACGTGGACGCGGCGTGGAAGATCCTCGCCCGGGTTCCTGCCGGATGCATCGCCGTGGCGGAAAGCGGAATGGCTCGGGCAGTTGATGTTGAGCGGGCCGCCGCGGCCGGCGCTGACGCGGTTTTGATTGGAACTGCGCTTTCCGCGGCAGCCTCACCCAGCGAGCTTCTACATGACCTGACGGGAGTGGCCAGGCGTGGTCGCTAAGATCAAATTTTGCGGGATTATGCGGCCCGGAGACGCTCTCGTCGCGGTGGAGGCCGGGGCGGGGTATCTCGGCGTTGTTTTTGCTGGAGGTCCTAGAGCGGTTTCGATCGTTGGAGCGAAGGAGGTTGTGAGAGCCGCGGCCGGAGTTCCCGTCCTGGGGGTTTTCGCCACGCAGTCGCCCGACGAGATCCTCCGGATAGGTGAGAAGGCCGACCTGTGGGGGGCCCAGTTGCACGGACCCTATTCCCGGGCCGACGCCGCCCGGCTCAGGACTCACGGCTTCGAGGTCTGGCGCGTGGTTCGCATGGCGGACCCCTCCGACCTGGACTTGCTGGGCGACGCCGAACTCGACTCCGATGCCGTGCTGGTGGAGCC
>JALYPB010000430.1 GCA_030856585.1 Gemmatimonadota bacterium
CTCTATAACGCACCCGCCGGCTGCGAGATCCGATCGCGCCGGGACTTCCGCTTTGACCGTTTCGGGGACCTCTGCGACCGCCTCTCCGGGGTGCTTGGAAGCCGGGAGGCAATCCTCGACGGGGAAATCGTCGCCCTCAACCGGCAAGGGAAGCCGGTCTTTCGCGACCTGCTTCGCGGCGCCGGCTACGTGGCGTTCGCGGCGTTCGACCTCCTGTGGCTCGACGGGACCGACCTCCGCGTTCGCCCGCTGGCCGAGCGCAAGGAAGCCCTCAGCGAGCTGCTGCCGAAGGACACTGGTCCGCTCTACAAGATTCTGACGCTGGAGGAAGACGGACGGGCCCTGTTCAGCGCGATCAGGAAGATGGATCTGGAGGGGATTGTGGCCAAGCGAAAGAGGGACGCGTACGCTCCGGCGACGACGTGGTACAAGATCAAGAATCCGGGCTACAGCCAGGGCGAAGGCAGGGGGGATCTATTCCGGAGCCGAGACCGGTCCAGGCGCCGCACCGAAGCTTCTGACTGAGAGGGCACCCAGCTCCGGTACCGCGGTTGGCTCCAAGGCCGCCATTCGCTCCGCCTCTCGCCTCACCAGCCGAAGTATCTCATAGCGGATCAGCAGAATCCCGGGTGAGAAGACCGACCAGTAACGCCGGAAGCGGGCGCGTGATTGGGGATCGGTCGTGACCACCCTGGTCTCGGTGCTGAAGATCGAGGCCTTCTCCCCCGACGGCTTGACCGCCAGGGTGCAGACGATCTTGGCGTAACCGGGCTCCTTAAAGGCGGCGAACTCATCCGGGGCGAGGCCAAGGAACTCGACCTCCGCCTGCCAGGGCTGAGTGACCGCGCCGATCACCAGCTCGCGCCCCGGCTCCTCGGCCAGCACTCGCCACCCCAGTGCGAGGACTTCGGCCAGGAATCCGGGCGGGCGCTCCCGCTTCGACCGCTCTCCGCCCATCAGCAGCTCGCGGCCGGTGAAGAGAGCACGGACGATCGTGGACCGCTGCAGGTCGAGGTCGTGCGCCGCCAGGAAGGTCACGTCCGCCGGAGCGGCGACGCCCGTCTGGTGGACCTCACGGACCTCATACTTGGGCATGAAACGATCGACGAGGGGATCGCGGGGGCCGCCGCGGCCTACCTTGCCGTAGCGATACCAGGTAATGCCGGCGTAACCCAGACCGAGGAGCGCCACAGCACCGGCACCGGCGCCCATCACTCCCGCCGTCTTCCGAAGAGCTCGTGCCATCGAGTCGTCCCTCCCGACCGTCTGGTCCGCGGGTGGCCGGCCGCCGCGGTGTAAGGCATTGCTGCCGGGCCCGTCAGCAGCTATCAAGTCAATTTGTCACATGGCTGGACACCAATACAACAAGGTGTACTGCAAAGAGCAACACTGCGGGAACTAGGACGGGCGAATGGCAGCGGCCTTCTTCGGCTTCTCTTCCTCTGTGCCGTTGGTGGGCGTGGAACGCCGGCCCGGTACCAGACTGAGGCCGGCAGGACTCTCAGCGGAATTGCGCCGCGTCAAGGCAAGCGATCTACCCAGCCCATCGGCCCGGGCAAAGAACTTGCTCCCCCGCTGCTCGCCCCAGTGAGCCTGAAAGCTGGCGAACGCGGCCGACTCCTCCTGCTGCACAACCTGCTCCAGGGCCCGCAGGCCGAACTCGGCACCGGATGAAGACTCGGCCGGACCTCGGGACAGATCGGCGAGCGAGGCGGCAATCTCCTCCGATAATACGTGCATGTCGTGCAAGTGGCCAAGCACATCCTGCAGGCCCTTGAGTGGTGCGATGAGTCCTTTCGCCCCGGCGGCACGGCGTGTAAGCGGCTCCAGCAGATAGCGCAGGCGCTTAGCCGCAATTCTTGCCCGATGGGCTTCCGTCATGTTCTCCGCGGTGCCTACCGCTCTCAGCTTTTCATTCAAGTCGGCAGTGTGGCCGTGGATCAGCTCACCGGTCACCGCCCGGAATGAAGGTCGCTCACTGCCCCGGCCCCGGCCAATCTGGATGCGAAGGGTTCCCAGGCGAGCGCGCAGCTTGGCCGCAAGCTTCACGAACCGCCGGTCCACATCCGACGAGGCGCTGTCGAGCGTCTCGTGTTTCCTCCCCTCCAGACGGCCGATGAGCCAGGCCAGGCCCTGGGTGTGCCCCGGGCCGACCCGGCCGGCCTGGTTCCGCAGCCAGCTGAGGTGCACCTCGGCATCGCGGCCCGCATTAGTCGCCAGGGTGAGCTTTCGGAGCTTCCGCCGCATCTGTTTCGGGACACTGCCCCGGAGCTGGGTGCGGTAGGCTCGGGTGCAGCTCCGAAGGCGCCGGAGCGCCACCCGGAAATCGTGGAGAGCTTCGGTATCGAGCGGATCCGCCAGCCGACGCCCCGCCCCCGCGATCTCATCCAGGTACTGCAACGCCAGCAGCCGGGAGGATTCGTCGGCTGACCTATCCAGCACATCGGGTGGGAGTCGAGCCGTCATTCTACTCTCCCAATCGCCGCAAGGCGCGAGGCGTGAGTAGCCATTCCAGAGCACCTCCACCGGGCTCGAGAGGCTCGGTCATCTCCAGCAAACAGGCTCCTCCCTTTTTCAGGTCGAGGAATGAGGCCGGCTTTCCGGTGATCAGGTATCCGACCAGGGTGCTCAAGTGTGGCTCGTGCCCGACCAGCCCCATCGTGTCAAACTGCTGTTTTCGGAGCCACCCTACGGCGTCTTCGGGGCCGTGATCCGGCTCGAGCGCCTCGAGCGGTACGATTTCACACTCGTATTCCGCCGCAACGATCTCGGCGGTCTGGAACGCTCGAGTCAGAGAACTGGTGGCTAACACCGGGAGGTCCGGTGCGAGGACGGCAAGCCCGGCGGCGGCCTTTCGCATCTGCTTTTTGCCTTCGGCCGTAAGCGGACGCACTCGGTCGTCGCGTCCTTTGGCCTCCCATGCGGCACTGTCCCCCGCAGGTCCATGCCGGATAATCAGCAACTTCACGTGGTGTCAGGGCTCTTTCGTGCCCGGGGAGACCGGAGCCGGGCCGGCTTGGAGCGCTTACTGGGGACCGCGGCACCGTTCGCGGCGGCCCGCTTTTCCGTCAGCGGGCCCAATATGGGCACGAAGCGGAAGGCGGGATCGGTGGCCTCCCGGGCGGACTCGCGAGCCAACGCCTGGAAGGTCGTCTGAGACCGTACCTCCGCTTCTCCCTCCGCTGGTCTCAGCCGGACATAGGTGCCGTCGGCCTGGAGCTCGCGCGCCTTCACATTGTCCCGGAGCACCAGTTGAAGCAGCTCGTCGGTGAGCCGGCTCTTGAGCCGGGCATCCTCGACCGGAAACATGACTTCGATCCTGCGGAAGAAGTTTCGCGGCATCCAGTCGGCGCTGCCGAGGAACACGTCAGGAGTGCCGGCATTCTCGAAGTAGAAGATGCGGCTGTGCTCCAGGAACTTGTCCACCACGCTGATCACCCGGATGTTGGTCGAGAAGCCGGGTATGCCGGGTCGGAGGCAACAGGTTCCGCGGATCACCAGCTCGATCTTCACTCCCGCCTGGGACGCACGGTACAGCGCATCGATGACTGACGGCTCGACGAGCGCGTTCATTTTGACGATGATCCGGGCGGGTCGTCCAGCTTCCGCGTGTCGCCGCTCACGCTCGATCAGCTCGAGGACTCGCTCGCGCAATCCGAGCGGAGCGACAATGAGCTTGCGCCAGCGCCGGCCCTGGGAGTAGCCGGTGAGCAGATTGAACAGCTCGCTGGTGTCTTCACCGACCGCCTGGTTGGCGGTAAACAGACCCAAATCGGTGTAGAGCCGCGCTGTCGTCTGGTTGTAGTTGCCGGTCGAGAGGTGGACATAGCGGCGGATCCCGTCCGCCTCCCGCCGCACCACGAGGCACGCCTTGCAGTGGGTCTTGAGTCCCACCACGCCATAGACGACGTGGACGCCGGCCCGCTCGAGCGATCGGGCCCAGACGATATTGTTCTCCTCGTCGAACCGGGCCTTGAGCTCGACCAGCGCGGTCACCTGCTTCCCGTTGTGGGCCGCTCGCTCAAGCGCCCGGAGAATCGGGCTCGCCCCACTGGTGCGATAGAGCGTTTGCTTGATGGCCAGGACCTGCGGGTCGTTCGCCGCCCGTTCGATGAAATCCACCACACAGCCAAATGATTCATAGGGGTGATGCACCAGGATGTCCTGACTGCGAATCAGGTCGAACACATCCGTGGCGGCGGTGAACGCTGGCGGGATCCGGGGGACCAGCGTCTCATCCCTGATCGCTCGGAAGCCATCCAGCCGATGCAGCGCCATGAAGACGGTCAGGTCCACCGGCCCGGCCACGCGATAGACGTCCGGAGATTTCAGATCGAGGGCGTCCCGCAGCATCTGCTCGAAGCGCTCGTCGGCCCCGGCGGCAATCTCCAGCCGCACCGCATCGCCCCGCATCCGCTGGCGAAGCGTCTCTTCGATCGTCTGCAGCAAGTCCTCGGCATCGTCCTCGTCGATCTCGAGATCGGTGTTGCGGGTTACCCGGAATACGGTATGCCCAACCACCCGAACTCCGCCGAACAAGGTGCCCAGGTGAGCAGCGATCACATCCTCCAGCAGAACGAACCTGATGCGGTCCTTGCTGCCCGGCAGGATGGCCACCCGATCCAGCACCGCGGGCACCTGCACCACCGCGAACAGCTCCTGGAGCTGGTCGGCCTGACCTCCCTCTACCAGCAGAACGATGTTGAGGCTCTTGTTGTGAACGTGGGGGAAGGGGTGACCCGGGTCGATCGCGAGCGGGGTGAGCACCGGGTAAATACTGTTGGCGAAGAGCGTGTCGACATACTCGCGCTCCGGCTTGCTAAGGTCTGGAAGCCGTACCCACTCGATCCCGTGTTCCTTGAGGCCGCTGATCAGCTCCTGGTGCAGGAGGCGGTACTGTTCGTCGACCAGCACGTGCGCCCGGTGGGCGATCCTGGTCAACAGGGTGGCAGGGTCAAGGCCGTCGGCGCCGAAATCCTGAGGCTCGAGCCCGGCATAGATCTGCTGCTGAAGGCCCGCCACCCGGATCTCGAAGAATTCGTCGAGGTTGGAGCTCACGATCGACAGAAACTTCAGCCGCTCGAGCCAGGGATTGGTAGAGTCGGCGGCCTCCTCCAGAACGCGGGCGTTGAACTCGAGCCAGCTCAGCTCGCGGTTCAGGTAGTGGTCGGTTGGAAACTGCGCCAGATTCTTGGGCATATCCTCGTACGTCAGCCAGCCGCCACTACGTGCAGCCTCGGCCGCGGCGTGCCGGCTACGCGGCCATGCTCCTGTGGATTGCGCCATGCCAGCTCCAGCTCCGTATCAAAGGCCTTCCTGAACAGATCGGACTTGCGCTCGGCTTCGACCCGCTCGACCTCCGGCGTGCCGTCCGCCTCTATGTCCAGTCGCAGACGATTCCGCAGGGCGCGTGTCCTGATGGCTGACACGGCCTGTGAATGGGTGCGGTCCAGACCATCCGCCACTCGGAGGATGCCGCTCAACTGCGCGATCAACTTTCTGTCATCGGCGGACACGCCCGCGAGATTCGCGTGAGATTTCTTGGGAAATGCCCGCCGGTGGTACCGAGCCACGTTGGCAATCAGCTCCACCTCGCGGGGGGAGAACGCCGGTAGATCGCCGTACAGGATCAGGTGATAGGTATGCTTGTGGTGCTTGGAGTGGCTGATGAGATAGCCGATGTCGTGCAGCAGTGAGGCCGCTTGCAGGACATCGCGCCCAGCCGCCGAAAGCTGGTAGCGGGCCTTCATGCCATCGAAGATCTGGAGGGACAGGTTCGCCACGTGCTCGCAGTGTCGCTCATTCGAGCGGCACTTACGGGCGAACAGGCGGACCCATTCCATCCGGTCGGACACCTGCTGCTTATCGACCGCCGATGCGCCGGTCAGATCCGCGATCATGCCCAGCAGCAGACCGTCGCGGATGCCGCGCTCGTTCACCATGATCTGCTGGGTTCCCAGCCGTTTCACCAGGCGAGCGATGACCGCCGCTCCGGCCACGATGATATCGGCCCGGTCGGCGCTCAGCCCGGGGATCTGGCGGCGTCCATCCAGCGAGGCTTCTCGCAGGCGGTCGAGCAGGTGGACCAGCTCGGCCGGCGTGAGCATGTAGCCCTGGACCGATCCATGCCGGCCTTCCCGCTGCCACTTGGCCATGTGAGCCAGCGCCGTGAAGGTGCCACCACTCCCGACCATGACCTCCGCCCTGTGGGGGAGGCGACCGATGCCTTCCCGGATCCCGCGATCGATCTCCCGTCGCATGACCTTCCAATGCTTCTTGCGCAGTGGATCGGACCGCACCAGGCGCTCGGTGACTCTAACTGCTCCCAGCGGAAGCGAGTGAATCTGGTCGATGACCGTACCTGCGGCGAGGATGACCTCCACGCTGCCGCCGCCGATGTCTACTACTGCCGAGGAGCGTCCGTCCAACGTGAAGTGCCGCGTGGCGCTCCGGAACGCGAGCTCAGCCTCCTCCTCACCGGAAATCACATCGATGCGGACCTTGTGCTGCCGGAAGACCTCGCGGGTGAACGCGCGGCCATTGGCAGCCTCCCGGACCGCGCTGGTGGCGATAGCCCGTACCTCTGTCACCTCGAAGCCCTCGGCGATCGCCTTCATCTTGCCGATGGCGGCCAAGGCCCGTGCCACAGCCTCCTCCGCCAGACGGCCGGTACGGTCCATGTCGTGCCCCAGCCGCACCATCTCCCGTTCCTCGTCGAGAATGCGGTAAGTCCCGTCCTGCTCGACTTCAGCCACAGTGAGCCGGATCGTGTTGGTGCCGACGTCAATGGCGGCGAGGCGTGGCTGGCCGGAAAGCTTCTTGATAGTAGTCATGACGATCTGGATGATCCATCGGGTTCCGGGTGAGCGCCAGTCGCCTACGTCACGGGAGCGTAACGATTCGTGACCCCCCGGAGATAGAACGGATGTGCGGTGGGGAACCGGCTGGCCTGCCCGCAGGACAAACCGATGGGGGATTTACGGCGCTGCAGGCGGAGCCAGCACCTGCGCCGTCCGATCCAGCACCTCGCTCCGCTCCTTCTCGCACACTGTCGGCGCCTTGTCGCTCATGCCCCCTGGAGCAACCCAACGACTGGTGGAGGTGACTTCCGAGCTGTTCCTATTGCCCTGGATCTGAAGAGCAACCATGACGTGGCAAGCAGCGGATGTGCCTTGCTGAGCGCTCGCGCTGGGCCAGCGAGTTCCCGTGAGTCGCCCCCCGGCGGAGTCGACCACATCCAGGGTGAAAGACTCACCTTGCAGTCCCCGGCGGGCGCGGACATAGGCCGAGTCGCGCGACGCGGGCACCGGGGTTACGCCACTGC
>JALYPB010000446.1 GCA_030856585.1 Gemmatimonadota bacterium
GGACAGGAGAAGGAGCGGACGGAGTGGGCCCCGGACGGGCGGGCAGTGTGCTGGTCATCGGAAGCTCCCTAAGGCAGAAAAAAAGGGAGCGCAGGAGCGAACATCGCTCGGCCGCGCTCCCTTCGCCGGTATCAGCCGGATCAGGTTCCAAGGGTCTTTCTCAATCGTGCACCCACCACGATGCCCCTGGCGGCATTTGAACGTTAACGGACTGCGGCCGCCCGGGTCAAACCACAGGGGGAAATGACTCCTCATCCCGAGGGAGCGCAGCGAACGAGGGATCTAGCTGGATTAGTTCCGTGAGGAGGAGCCTCGCGGCGACACCAGCCGCAATGCCTCGATCTCAGTTATCTCCCGCGGCGCCTTCGAGAGCCGCTCCAGGCCGCTCGGCGTGATGAGATAGTCGTCCTCGATCCGCACCCCGATATTCTGATAGCGCTGCACCGTCGCCCGCACCTTGGCAATCATCGCCCGGTTCTTCGGGGTGTCGGGCAGGATGTCCAGGAGCCGGGTGCTGATGTAGATGCCGGGCTCGATGGTGAAGACGTCGCCCACCTGAAAGCGGCCGGTACCCACCCAGGGACGCGGCGGATCGTGCACCTCGAGACCGATGCCATGGCCGAGTCCGTGGGCCATATAAAGGAAGGCTTGGGTGCAGTACACCGGGTCCGACTGGCACCGCTCGGCCCAGGGCGGGTCGAATGTCGCGTCGGGCGATTCGATCAGGCCGAGTCGGGCCAGCCCGCGCGCCTCGACGGCGCGGGCCGAATCGCGCCACGCCTGCCATGAGCCGCCGGGCCCGGCCACCCGCTCGGATGCGGCCTGGGCATCTCGCACCAGCTGGTAGACGGCCCGCTGCTCCCGGGTAAAGCGGCCGCTCACCGGAATCGTGCGGGTGATATCCGCCGCATATCCGCCGCACGAGGCACCGACGTCCATGACCACCAGGTCGCCCGCCATCATCCGGCGATCGTTGCGCTGGTAGTGGTACTGGGTCGAGTTCGGCCCCGAGCCCACGATCGAGGTGAAGGAAGGCCCGTCGCAGCCGGTTCGCCGGAACCCGGCTTCGATCAGGGCCTCCAGCTGGTACTCCCCCATGCCCGGCCTGGCCGAGCGCAGGACCGCGCGGTGCGACTCATCCGTAACCGCGATGGCCCGCCGCAGCAGGGCGATCTCCGCCGCGCTCTTTCGCCGCCGAAGGGTGTCGGTGATCGGATGCGCTCCCCGGATTGCGGCGTCGGGATAGCGGGTGGCCAGGTCGGCGATGAAGCGGGCGCCCCGGGTCAGGGTGTCCTCGGTGGCCGCGTCGGAGGTGGCGAAGTCCCGCAGATCGTAGACCGGGAGCCCCAGCGCCACGAGCGAGTCCACCATCGGGCGGAGCGCAGGCAGCGAACGAACCATGAGCCCCGTCTGGCGCGCCACGGCAGCGGAGTCGGGGGGAAATCCATCGTAGAGCGCGCGCCGCGGGTCCCTCGAGGCGGTAAACAGCGTGCCGCTCGTCGTCCCCCCGCGCTTGACCAGGACCATCGCCGCGTTGGGCTCGAGAAAGCCGGTCAGGTACCGAAAGGCCGGCAGTTGCGTGCCCCGCCGGATACCGACCGGGTCGGGTGCCCCGAAGGCGATGACGAATCCGCTGTCCAGGTGAGCGGCCAGCGAATCCCGCCGTGCGGCATACTCGGTCTGGGGGATTTCCTGGGCTACGAGGCTCGCGGGAAGCAGCAGCGCGACAAGCGAGCGGGCAAGTTTGATAGTCATAGCGGGAAGAATCTTTGGGAACAGGTTGCCGCCGCAAGTCTGCCCCGCTACTCCGCCCTGCTAGTCGAACTTCTTTTCCGCCTGTATACTGTTGTACTTCTCCGTCCAAGTTCCAGATTCCAGTGCAGTCATACCCCCCCGGCGACCGCCGCCGAGGCGGCCCGCCCAGCCTCCATCGATGAGGGACGCACGGTATGCCCAAGCTCCTGTTCGCATCGCTTCGTGGACTCCTCCTTGTGGTCTCCTTCATCCTGCTGCTGATCCCGCGGAATGCCAGCGCCCAGGAAACCGGGACCGTCACCGGCACCGTCACGCGGAGCGGAGAGGGCTCGGCGCTCTCCAGCGTCTCGGTGACGGTGAAAGGCACCGGCCTGAGCACGATTACGGCGCCGGACGGTAAATACACCCTGCGCCGGGTACCCGCGGGACCACAGACGATCGTCTTCCGCTGGCTGGGCTACAGTCCCATCGAGACCCCGACGAGCGTTCCGGCAGGCAGCACCACCACAGTGGATGCGGCGCTGGAGCCGGTTGCGCTGGCGCTGACCGAGCTGGTTGTCGAGGGAGCCTCACGGGGACCGGAGCGGATCGTCGAGGCGCCGGCCGCGATTTCAGTGGTCCCCCAGGAGATCCTCCAGAGTACATCCATTACCGGTCAGGCCCCCCTCGCCCTCCAGGCGGTACCCGGTGCGGACGTGGTCCAGAGCGGGGTGAACGACTTCAACGTCAACGCGAGGGGATTTAACTCCTCCTTGAACCGGCGGGTGCTGGTGCTCCAGGACGGGCGGGATCTCGCCATCGCCTTCCTGGGGTCGCAGGAGTGGAATGGCATGACCCAGCCGCTCGAGGATATCGGCCGGCTGGAAATGGTGCGCGGGCCCGGCTCGGCGCTCTACGGCGCTAACGCCTTCAGTGGAGTGGTCAACATCACCACCCCGCTGGCACGCGAGGTGGCTGGGACCAAGCTGACCCTGGCAGGCGGCGAACTGGAGACCTTCAAGGGCGACTTCCGCCAGGCCGGAGTCTTCGGCGATCAGCGGTTCGGCTACCGCATCAATGCGGGCTACAACCGGAGCGACACCTACACCCGCTCCCGGACCTTCCGAAACGGAAGCTCGCTCCAGCAGGAGTACGACCCGGCAACGGACGAGCCGGTTCTCCCCGTCCTCGAAGTCCGTCCCCTGAATGGCCAGACCACCGACCCGGTCACTGGCGCGCCGCTGGGCGATCGTGCCCCCCTACAG
>JALYPB010000459.1 GCA_030856585.1 Gemmatimonadota bacterium
GGTCAACGCGAGCCCATTTCGGAAAGAGATCTGCAGATCGGGCGTGAGCGAGTACGATGAGATCGCGCTGGTGGCGACGGTGCCGCCGCCGCTCGGTTGAGTCGAGGTCCCGGAGCGACGCCTGATACCCGCGCCCGCCGCCACCAGCGACAGTGGTCCCTTTCCAAAGGTCCGAGTCCAGCGGAAGTTGCCCACCGGCCACTCGCGCTGCCGGGTCACGGTTTCGGAAAACCCGACGTCGACCAGCTGGAAGCGATCGGTCCTGGTGAGCGAGTATGAAATGGTTGCCGAGAATCCGAGCGGAAGGTCGGCTCCTGACGCGAGGGTGGCCGAGCGGGTCTCGGAGGCGCCACGGGCGCTTTGACCCTCGTGATTCAGGAAGCGATCACGGCCGCCCAGTCCCAGCATGAAACCCAGATCCGGATTGAACGCGGCAAGATCGTAGGTCGAGTTCCGGCTGAGCCGGCTGCTGAAATCCAGCGGCCGCACCCGCGATACTGCCTTGCCGAACCCGGAGCTGTCACCCCAGACCTGGCGCAACGCTCGAGCGAGGTCGAGGGCCACCGCGATCTCGCGGCCCCGCGAATTGTTGAGCGTCTGGGGCAGAATGAAGGCGCCGCTGTCGCCGTCCACCTGCACCGGCGGCCTGCTGTCGAGCGTCCGGGACAGGAGGAATCTGCTGGTGGTGGTGAAGCGGGGCCGGAGCCAGGACGCCAATCGGGGGGTCAGGGCGAGCGAGGTAGTCAGGGTGCGATCCCGCTCGACTCCTACCGGCACGCCGAGCATGAAGCGCCGCTCCTGATAGGCCAGCCGCCCGAGCGAGGTCGAATCGGGATATACCCGAAGGTCTCTGGTACTGGTGAGGTCACCGGTGAGCCCCAGCATGCCCAGCGGTTGCCAGGTGACTCCGGCCGCATTGCGCCACTGATGCGTGAGCGAGGTGGTGGGCGTGATCAAGGCGTCATCGCTCCGCGCCACCGGAACGGCGAAGAGGGAACGGTCGGCCCGGTTCCGGCTCAGCCCGCTGTTCAAGCGGATGTTGGATGGCACCAGGCTGAAGCTCGCTCCCGCCAGCCCTTTGCCAAATTCGCTCTCCCGAATCCATGTGGGCAGACCCCGGATGACCCCGCCGAATGGCAGCCGAGGGCCGCGGCGCTGCATCTGGAGGTTATATCCCATCGCGAGCGTATACGCATCGCTATTCGCATCCGAGAGCTCGGTTCGGGAGCGTCCCTGTGTCAGGGTGCCGATCACCGATAGCGGATCCACCAGCCCTCGCACCAGCCAGCTTTTCCCTCGTTGGCTCCGCCGGATGGCCAAGGTGTAATTGCCGGTCCATGAATGCGGCTTCCGAAGTCCCTGCAGCGAGCTACCGCGGAGGTCGCTGCCGGTCAGCAGCTCGGGCGTGACGTCGCTACGCGAGTAGGATGCCGTGATCGGAACCGACAGTCCCAACCCCGTTGGCAGAAATCGATCGAGCCGCCAGTTGGTGGCCAACAGGAAGGTCCCCGTGGTCCGATAGCTCGGGTCCCGGTTGATCTGATGGAACTGGCCATCCTCCCGCACGAAGGAGGCAGTCACCGCCCCGACGTCGGAGGCAATGAGGCGGGCATCCACGGCGACGGCCTTCCCCGTTTCCGCCACCGGGCTGCTCAGCCGGATATCGTCGACCCAGAGCTCGGCTTCAGTCACCGGGACTGCCGCGGCGACCCGGTAGATCCCGGCCGAGACCTCCTGGACCGCGGCGAGGTTAGGCGGGTTGATGCCGGGATCGGCCAGATGAACCAGGTACGGCCCCTCACAGGCCACGAACGCATTCACGTCCAGGCTGCCGCATTCGGCAGCCCCCGAAGCCGGCGCACCGCTGAGCCAGCGATTCTCTACCTCGGCGCGGAGGCGACGCCAGGTTTCGAGATCGATGACGAACTCCGGCTCCCAGTTCGTACTGCGCGCGGGGGCGCGGTACAGATAGAAGTTCCGGTCGTCGCTGCCCAGCTTGATGAATGCCTGGAAATCGCCCTGCTCCCACCCATCGCCCCGCCCTCTCATCCACACCCGCAGATTCCGATAGCGCAGCACATTCTGCGGACCGGCTGGTAGCCGGAGGTACGCTTCGGCCCGTTCGCCGACCTCGAGGCCCCGGGCGATCAAGCGGAGCGACTTTTCGTTGATCTGGGTTCCCAGGGTGCTGCGATCGCCACCCCGACGCGAGACTCCTTCGAGTACCCCCGGCGGAGACTCGTAGCCCAGGTCGGTGATGTTCTCGGTGGAGATGATGGACGCGATCACCTCTCCGCTCGGCTCGGCTGCGGCTCCCGATATCCCGGCGATCGGCGCCTCTGCGCGTCGAACCCACGGCGAGCCAACCAGACGAAGGCGCGCGAGACCGAAGCGGGCTACCACATCCGGCTCCGCCAGCCCGGTTGGGGCAACGACGGTCATGCGGAGATGCTGGACCAGGCGCAGGTTGGGAGTGCCGATGGTATCATCCGGCGTCCGAATCGGAACCCGGTACAGCTCCCATCCGCTCGGGCTGCCATCCGCAAGCAGACGGCCGTTCCGGACGAAGTACTTGTCGCCGGGCAGGAGGCTGACCACGTAGCGGAAAACGCTCTCGTTCGGTCCCGACGCGTTCAAAACGTTGTCTCCGTTCAGATCCTCGGTGTCGAGGGTGCCGTTCCCTCGGCTGCAGCGGCTGCTCAAGTCACCCCAGGGAAAGACCGGCACGGCGCTGCTCAGTATCCGCTGACAGAGCGGCACGTCTTCCCTCAGCTCGCCGGTGAGGCCATCCACCAACCGGTCGGGCCGGTCGCCCAGAATACCGATGTCATCGACCTGGGCATCGAAGATGTCGAGCCTGCTGCGCTCGGTGTCGAGCCGGGCCTGACCCACGTACTGCCGACCGGTCAGGACGGTGTCGGCGCCGGTGACGATTATGGTGTCCGGGGCCAGCCCGAGCGCGTCCTCGTTGACGGTGCCCAGGTCGAAGACCAGGCGTACCCCCGCGGTTTCGGCGCTTCGGCTGCCGGGCGGCTGGAACACCCAGAATTCGAGGTACTCGTCCCGGGTAAGGTCTGCGCCGGTGGGGCTGAGGGAGGTCACCATCGATCGCCACCGGGGGCGAAGCGGACGGACCGGGAGCGACCACCGCGACGAGTTGTTCCGCTGGACCACTCCACCGGCGGTATCCGCGTGCAGGGTGAGGAACATCGGGGTCTCCAGCCGCTCCGAACGCCCGGAAAAGCGGAGCAGCGTGTCGATGTCCTCCGGCCGGAGCTCAAAGGCCTGGCTGCCCCCCGCGACTGGCACCAGGTTCTGCCAGGTGAGGACGACGGCATCGTCCTGCTCGAAGGTGGCGCCCACGATATCGGTGACGCCATCGGCCTGCTGCGGACGGCTCCCGAACTCCCACACCGTCTCGCGAAGCGACACCGGAATTCCGGCCTCGGCCTCGAACTCCTCCAGGTACGCCTGGCCCGAGCGGTTAGGATCCGGCTTGGTAAAGGCGAATTCTGCGTTCAGGTCCAGCAGCGAAGGTGCGCTTGCGGGCGACGAGGTAAGGCTGCTGATCAGCCGGCTGAGTCCCGCCGGCTTGAAGTGAAGCTCGGTGTTGACACCCCCAATCAGATTGGCCGAGGCTTCGAAGCCGAGCGGAGGTCGGTTGAACGCGCTCTGCTCCCGCTGGTACATCCCGATTAAATTTATGGTTCCGATGCTGCCCAGCAGATAACGGGTCGAGAGGCCCAGGATCGTCGTTGGGGCAACGGCGAAGAGACCCTGTTCCTCGAATCGGGCTGTGACCTGGCCTGCCTGACTTCCGAACAGGGCGTCGGGGTTGAGGAAGGTGACTTGACCGAGGTCATAGGAGATCGTGTAGTCCACTCCCCGCTCCAAGCGTCTTCCTCCCAGCAGAAGCTGTTCGCTTCCTTCCCGGATCTGCAGCGCCCCCAGACTGAGAGTGGAACGGTCGCCCGCGCCGGTGGAGTTGTAGCGCAACCGAACCTGAAACTTGGTCGGCGGTCCCTGCACGAGCAGCAAGAAGAGTGGAGTGCGGTAGAGCGAATCGGACCGTTCCGCCAAGCTGAGCCTGGTATCGGCAAAGGGCGTCAGAGTCGGAAAGACGATGTACGACTCGCGAAGGACCTGGGCGGCATCAGGATCTCGGCTGCGTGGAAACAGCCGGTTGTCACGGTCGAAGACATTCTGGTCGGTCGGTACTGCCAGGCCCAGGAGCCCGAGATAGCTGGTCCCTCCGCCCTGAGGCCGCTCGGAGCGGTTGACCGACAGGTTGACCTGAAGCGACGGGGGATCGAGATCGGCGCCGGCGGCTCGGTAGATCTGCCGCATCTCGTGCCGGAAGGTCACCGCTTCGGGTCCTCGCTTGGGCTCGACGATTAGCCGCAGGCTGTCGCTGGAACCCTGGCCCTGGTCCTCGGAGGGAAAGCTTCCGACGACCGTTCCGGCGGCAGTCGTGTAGCTCACCGCCAGGTAGTCGTTCTGGTCCAGCTTGGTGGCGAGGGCAAACCAGAGCCCCGATGGATCGAGGTAATAATCGGTGCCCTGGATCAGAAGCTGCCAGCGGACCGGGCCGAAGCTCTGCCCAGGGTCGATTGTCCTCCCCAGTGCGGTGATACCGCCGAGATTGGGGTCGGCTCCGGTCTGGTTCTGCGGAGGGCGATAGCGGTAGACCCTTACCTGTTGCGGCCGGTCCCCGGGGGCCACCGCTCCAGCCGACAGGTTCAGGATATCGATGCCGGGATAGCCGGGTAGCGCCGTGGTCGGATCGACCACCCAGAAGAAACGGCCGGTCTCGAAGTCCAGATCACGCAGCTGGCGGTCTTGAGGCTGGCTGGTGGTCTGGCCCACGGTGTAGGCTCGCTCAGCGACCTGGCTTCCCTTCTGGGTGGCTGCCAGCGCCTGAAACTGAAATGACCCAACATCGAATCGCGCGTTGACGCCGAAGTTATTGGCCGGGATGGCGGCGGTAATGAATCGGGACTGCGGTGGCTGGAAGGTGACGGTACCGACCTCAATCCTTCGGATGATCTCGTCTTCGAGCCCCTGATAGTAGACTTGAATGTTGTTGTTGGCGCTGAAATCGCGCTCGGTGTCGTAGTCGACGTTGATATGCACTCGCTGCCCGATGGTGCCGCCCGACCGGAGGTTCACCTGATTATCCAGCCTTGGTGGTTTGAACCCGCCGCGGCAGCCGGAATTCGGGTCCAGCAACAGTGCCGGACTGCAGCGTTCGTTCCGAAGCCGGTCGGTTCGAAGCTCCAACCTCACTTGGCCGTCGAGGGCCAGGTCGGCATACTTCTGAGACAGCCCCAGGACACCCCGCCGCTGACCCCGGGTCTCCGTGCTCTCAGGAGCCTCGTCCCGGATCGCCTGGCCGTACAGGGTGAGGTTGCGGAGCGCGGCGTTCCGCTCCACTCGCGCGGAGTCGAGCACGAGGCTGATAGTGCTGTCCCAGGCCATCGCCCACAGGGCAGGCGTGGCCTTGGGCGCCCCGAGCCACGGGGCGCGCAGGGCCGGCGGCTCCCGGAGTGACAGGGATGCCACCCGAGAGGCAGGCCGAACACCCATGAAGGTCGTGTCCCGGACCTGGGCGGCTGTCAGTCTGGGAAGCACAGCAAGGCAGAACAGGGCGACGAGAGCGCGCGCGACTCTAGCCAAGTGCAACGATATAGGAGCTTGAGAGAAGTGGATCGGGAAATATAATGGACCCACGAAACCCTTACAACCATACAAGTTAGCCAACGTGCGCCTGCTTCATCGATATCTCCTTCGGCAGCTCGTGGCGCCGTTCTTTTTCGCCCTTGCGGCCCTGACCGGCTTCATGCTGATCAGTCAGGTTGCCAAGAAATTCGGCGCACTGGTCGGCAAAGGCCTGCCGTGGTCGGTGATCACCGAAGTGTTCGTGCTGAGTCTGCCGTTTATCATCGCCATGACGTTACCGATGGCGGTTCTGCTGGCCGTGCTCTTTACCTTCAGCCACCTGGCCGCGGACAACGAAATTACCGCCATGCGGGCAAACGGGATCAGTGTCTACCAGATCCTGGCCCCGGTGTTGGTCTGGGGCGTTTTCATGGCGTTTTTGAACCTGGCGTTTGTCGATCAGGTGCTCCCCCGGAGCAACGCCCGGCTCCGTTCTCTGCTGATCGACATCGGCCGGAAGAAGGCTGCCTTCGGCCTGCGGGAGCAGGTCATCAACGAAGTTCCCCCCTCTAAATACTTCATCCGTGCCAGCCGTATCGACGCGGCAACCGGACGCTTGAGGGGAGTGACGATCTATGACGTTGGAGGCGAGGCGAGCCGCCGAATTATTTACGCAGACAGCGGGTCCATGGCGTATTCCGAGGGGCAGACCGACCTGAGCTTGCGCCTGTACGACGGGTCAATTCACCAATTTCGCCCCGCCGAGCCCACCAGATTTCAGCTGACCTACTTCACCGTGAACGACATCCGGGTCAAGAACGTCTACGACGAGCTCCGGCGGAACACCAGCGAATCCATTCGAGGCGACCGGGAGATGAGCACGTGCGAGATGCTTGCGGTCGTGCGCGAAGCCAAGGATGAGCAGGTGGAGGCACGGCGAGAACGGGCGGAGCTGGTCGTCCACGATCTGCGCGCTCTGCTGGCGCTCCCCCCACTCCCCCCCGCCCTAGCAGTCGAATCGGACTCCGCCACCGGCGGATACTGCAACTGGCTCAAGTCGGTCCAGGAACTCATCCTACCGGGGACGGCGGAAGCACAGACACCCGCACAGGTTCCGCGACCTGGCGCTGGGGCAAAGGTCCCGGCCCCGGGGCCGGCCCAGGCCCGGCCGCCACAGACACCGGCGCCGGTCCAGATCCCGAAGCTGCCCGTGACGCCCCGGGGCAAGGTGACGCTATCCAACTGGTCCGAAGTGGCGTCCGCTGCCGACCGGGTCCGGGAAGCCGACCGCCGGGCCGATCGCTTTGCAGTGGAGGTCCATAAGAAGTGGGCCATCAGTATGGCGTGCATCACCTTCGTGATCATCGGAATCGTACTGGCCCTTCGGTTCCCACGCGGCGGGATCGGCCTGGTGATTGGCGGGGGTACCCTGATTTTCGCCATCCATTACATCGGACTGACCGCCGGGGAGAGCCTGGCCGACCGCGGACATGTGGCACCGTGGTTTGCCATGTGGGCACCGAATATCGTGCTCACCGTCCTGGGATTATTTGGTGTGTTGTGGGTGAGCCGTCAATCCGGATCTACCCGCGGAGGAGACCTGCGTGAGGTCATCGATGGCATCGGGCACTTCCTCCGACGGTTGAGAGGGAGGGTCCTCCGGTGATCCGAAGGCTGGTCATGACGGCGGCGCGCGGGGTCAAACGCGGCCTGCCGCGCCCGAGGCTGCGCCATCTCGACCGCTACGTCCTCGGCGCCTGGCTCCGGCTCTTCGTGATGGCGGCGCTCGGCCTCCCGCTGATCGCAATCTTCTTCAACCTCACGGACATGCTGAGCAAGCTGCTGGATCGCGGCCTGTCCATGCGAGAGATCTTCATCAGCTACGTGTATGCCCTCCCGGAGTACGCCTTTCTGGTCATGCCGGCGGCGGTCCTGTTCGCAACGGTTTTCACCGTGGGGGGCATGGGCCGGCACTCCGAGCTGACCGCCGCCAAGGCCGGAGGCCAGAGCTTTCACCGTTTGATGCGGCCGCTGTTCATAGCCGCGGGGCTCGCGGCGGTTCTGGCTTTCGGAGTCGGTGAGCTGGCGCCATGGGCCACATCGCGCCAGCTCGAGATTCAGAAAGCCAAGCAGGCTCGTCCGACGCGGGCTCGTTTCAACTTTGTGTACAGCGGAGATGCGGGCTGGGTCTACACCGTCCGTTCGCTGGACGTAGCCAACCGGCAGCTCAAGCAGGTGATGTTCGAGCGGCAGGGCACCGGCCTCGATTATCCCGGCCTCGTGCTCACGGCAGACAGCGCCACGTACAGTGACTCGCTCAAGTCCTGGCAGCTTCGCACCGGCGCGAGCCGGGTGATCGCCGGTCCCGGCCAGCAAGCCACCTTCAGCTTCCGGTCCATGCGCCTCCGAGCTCTGCGCCAATCACCCGCGGACCTGCTGGCGGAATCAAAGGGACCCGATGAGATGCGGTTTGCCGAGCTGGGCCGCTACATCGATGCGCTCAAGCGGTCGGGGAACGACGCCAACAAGCTGATTGTGGAACAATCCCTGAAGCTCGCACTGCCCGCCACCTGCCTCATCATTGCCTTGTTCGGGGCACCACTTGCGGTCACCACCCCTCGGGCCGGCCCCGCGGGTGGCGTCGCAATCAGCCTGGCGATCGCACTGATCTTTCTGCTGCTCACCCAGCTGACAAAGGCGATCGGTTCCGGCGGCGTCATCAACCCGCTGGTGGCAGCCTGGTTCCCCAATGTCATCTTTCTGTTCGGCGGGCTGGTGCTGCTGGCCAAGGTGAGGACGTAAAGGGCAGCGGGGCAGCGCTACACCCGAGATGGCTTGCTGACAATAGCTCTGTAAAGACCCCAAGTGAGACGGCCAGCGTGATCACGTAACGCCTCGATCTCTCCCCATTCCTCTGGTTTCAGATACCCTAGATCACGCGCCAGCAGGAGTATGTAGCAGAGCTCGGAGAGTGAGCCCAGACTGATGTCCAAAAAGCGCCTGAACTCGCGACTGCCACGCTTAGCCGAACCTTCGGCGATGTTTGCAGACGCAGAGTAAGATGCCCGCCTTGCCTGCGATATGAGGCCGTATTGTTCCATTGTCGGCCAGGCTCGAGTTATTCGATAAACAGCCAGTGCGAGTTCGTGGCAAGCGACCCACGACTTGAGCCGTTCGTGGCGTTTCCCTTCGTTGATACCCGTTAGGGCAACTGTCTTCGGCGGCGCGCTCATGCTTCCAGATTAGAGGCCCCTGACTCCGTCGTGGAACCTGTTTAGCGC
>JALYPB010000356.1 GCA_030856585.1 Gemmatimonadota bacterium
TGAGGTGGATGGACGCCCGTCGCTTGCTGCCGGCCTCGGTGAGGAAAAGCAGGCCCTCGGGAAACTCGAGCACCGCGAGCACCAGCTTGCCTCCCGCCTTCTTACCCAGCGGATACCACTTGAGCCGGCCAGCAATCATGAGGTGGACCACCAGGAAGAGGTCCCCCTCCAGGGCAAACACTATGCGCTTGCCCATCCGGCGGAGGCTAAGCACCCGCTTCCCTTCTGTTTCTCTGATGGGGGGGTCGAACGACCGAAGCACGAAAGGATTGCGAACGACGACCCGCTCCAGCGTCTGGTGGAGCACCCGAGTGGCCAGATGCTCGAGGTATAGCGCTACGTCGGGGAGCTCAGGCATGAAAGGCGCGAGCTATCAGCCCTCAACCACATCGTGCCAGCCGGACGGCCGTACCTTGGCACCGGACCCTTTCTCCACCAGGTCGGCCCAGCCCTCGGCCTGGAGACTCGCTCCGCCGACCAGCACGCCGTCGATCTGCGGCCGGCTCAGTAGCGCAGCGACGTTATCCTTGCTTACGCTGCCTCCGTACAGAATGGGCACCCGGTCACTTACGCTGTTGCGCCCCAGCTCCATGCGGATCAGCTCGTGGATCTGGGCGGCATCATCCGGCGTGGCATTCTTGCCGGTGCCGATGGCCCACACCGGCTCGTAGGCGAGCACCACACGGGACCAGTCGTCCGGCTTGAGGGCCTGCAGCACGCTACCGAGCTGACGAATGATTACCTGTTCGGTCCGCGCTCCATCTCGCTCGGCAAGGGTCTCGCCCACGCACACCAGGGGGGTGATCCCCGAGCCTAGCGCCGCTCTTGTCTTCTTAGCGACCTGGTCGTCGGTCTCGCCGAACAGGTGTCGCCGCTCCGAGTGTCCCACCAGCGTCAGCCGAGCCCCGGCTTCCTTCACCATCGGAATCGAGATGCCACCCGTGAAAGGTCCCTTGGGCTCCCAGTGGATGTTCTGGGCCCCGATGGTGACGTCGGAACGGGATTTCATGGATTCCGAGAGTGCTCCGATAGAGAGGGCTGGAGGAAAGAACCAGAGACTCCGACCCTCGATTGGACCGGTGAGCATTAGAAACTTCCCGGCGAATGCACGGGCCTCGGATGGCCCGTGGTTCATTTTCCAGTTTGCCGCGAAAATCAGGGATCTCTCAGCCATGTATCACACCTCGTCCAGCGCAGCGACGCCGGGCAGTTCTTTCCCTTCCAGAAACTCCAGCGACGCGCCGCCACCGGTGGACACGTGGGTAATCTTGTCGGCGAGCCCGGCCTGGGCCACGGCAGCCGCCGAGTCACCTCCGCCAATCACCGTGATCGCGCCGTTGGCCGTGGCTCGGGCCATTGCGCCTGCGATGGCAAGAGTACCGTGGTCGAACGGCGGCGTCTCGAATACCCCCATCGGACCGTTCCAGATCACGGTGCCGGCCTGCTCTATGACGGAGGCAAAGCTCTTCTCGGTGGCCGAGTCTATGTCGTACACCGCCCAGTCCTTCGGGATGGCGTCGCGCTTGACCGTGCGCGTCTCGGTGTCCGCTTTCAGCTCCCGGGCAATCACCGACCCACTGGGCAGTACCAGCTTCTTGCCAGCCTTCGTCATCAACGCCCGGGCGAGATCCAACCGCTCATGCTCCACCAGCGACTTGCCCGTCTCGAGCCCCATGGCCTCGAAGAAGGTGCATGCCATCGCGCCACCCAGCAGGATCTCATCCACCTTGGGCAGCAACGCCTCGATCAGGTCGATCTTCCCGCTGATCTTGGCGCCGCCGAGGACAGCCACAAACGGACGCTTGGGTTGGTGCAGCGCCTCGCCGAGGTAGCGCAGCTCCCGCTCCATGAGCATGCCCGAGACCGCGGGCTTGAGGACGCGGGCAATGGCCTCCGTGCTCGCGTGGGCGCGGTGGGCGGAGCCGAATGCGTCGTTCACGTAGAAATCACCCAGGGCCGCGAACCGCTCGGCCAGCGCCAGGTCATTTTCCTCCTCGCCGGGATAAAAGCGGGTGTTCTCCGCCACAGCCACGCCGCCACGGGGGAGCCGCTTGGTGACCGTGACCGCCTCGGGTGCCGTAGGGTCGGGAAGAAACGTGACCGGCGCGCCCAGCAACTTCTCCAGCGCGCGCACCACCGGTTGCATGGAATACTTCGGATCAGGACCCTTATTCGGCCGTCCCAGGTGAGACAGCAGGACGAGGCGGGCGCCCCGTTCCCGGAGATATTTGATGGTGGGCAGCGCGGCGCGGATGCGGGTGTCATCGGTGACGACCCCGTCCTTGATGGGACAATTGAAGTCCACCCGCACCAGCGCGCGCCGTCCTTCGAGCGATCCTTTGTCCAGCGATTCGAGCGTTCGCTTCACCGGCGCGACCCGATGTAGCGCAGCAGGTCCACGCACCGCGCCGAGTAGCCCATCTCGTTGTCGTACCAGGAAGTGACATTGACGAGGGTGCCGGCCACCACCGTGGTCGAGAGCGCGTCGACCGTACTGGAATGCAGATCGCCGATGTAGTCCACCGAGACCAGGGGCTCGTCGCTCACGGCGAGTACGCTCTTGAGCGGCCCGGCCTTGGCAGCCTCGCGAAAAGCGCTGTTGACCTCGTCAGCCGATGTTGCCTTCTGGACTACGCAGGTCAGCGCCACCACGGACACGTCGGGCGTGGGCACCCGCAGGGACACACCGTCGATCTTGCCCTTCACCTCAGGCAGCACGAGCGATGTAGCCTTCGCCGCACCGGTGGTGGTGGGGATGATCGACAGGGCCGCGGCACGCGCCCGGCGCAGATCCTTGTGGGGCAGGTCGAGAATGTTCTGGTCGTTGGTGTAGCTGTGAATGGTGG
>JALYPB010000480.1 GCA_030856585.1 Gemmatimonadota bacterium
GCCAGTGGCCGCCCAGCGGATCCTGGTAGGGGGCGAGGACGCTGCCGCCGTCGGCCTCGATGGACTCGGCCAGCCGGGTTAAAGCCGCTGGAGGAGTTCCCGAGCCGATGGCGTCAGGGGCGATGCCGCGGGAGCGAGGTTCGGCGGCCGCCTTCTTCTTGCGCCGCGACTTTCCTTCGCCCTTGCTCGCGGTCCGCTTGGCGGTCTTTGGTTCTGCCACTGGGTACCCCGTGTCTGGCCAGGAGGTATGTAAACCCCGAGGTCGGGTTCACGTAAGGACCGATGTGGTGGGACTCGGCACTGCAATGCATGTTTTGAAGACCCTCCACCTAAGGCCCACATATGCGCGCCCGTGAACTCTGGTTTGCGCTCCCGCTTGCCTGTATCCTCGTGTCCGGGCTCCACGCCTCCCCTAACCCCCGTCCTCATCGGGTCACCATTCTCTACGACGCGTTCGGTGGAAGGCCGGGACTGATCCGCGATTGGGGGTTTGCGGCACTGGTGGAATACGGTGGGAAGCGCATCCTGTTCGACACGGGCAACAACGCGGCGATCTTCTCCCGGAATGTGCGGACGCTGGGAGTCGACCTCTCCCGCCTCGACTTCGTGGTGATCTCCCACCGCCACGGCGACCACACCTCGGGGCTGAGCCACGTCCTCCAGCTGAACCCGAAGGTGAAGGTCTATGCGCCGAGGGAGGCCTTCGGCGAGTTCGGAAGCGCGATACCGGGTTCGTTCTATCGTCGAGACGAGACCTTGCCGGATTCGATGCGGTATTTTGCCGGCAGCCCACCGGCCGAGTTTGCCGGAGGCACCGTGTGGCCGAAGGCGAACATCCAGTGGATCGACAGCCTGACTGAGGTCGCGCCGGGGGTGACGATTATCTCGACGGTCTCCAGGACTCCTGGCACTCTCGAGCTGCGTGAGCTGTCGCTTGCGGTGCGCGGCCCCGAGGGACTTGTTCTGCTGGTGGGCTGCTCTCATCCAGGGGTTGAGACAATCCTCGAGGCGTCGCGCCCCTTAGGTCAGCCGGTCAACCTGATCTTTGGTGGCTTGCACCTGCCGGCCGCGGCCGACACGACCGTCGCCCGTATCGCCTCCTCGCTGAAGGATCGCTGGGCGGTCGCAAGGGTTGCCCCGGGCCACTGCACCGGTGAGCCGGCATTCGCGGCATTGCGGCGGATCTTTGGCGATCGGTACGTGTACGCGGGGCTCGGGACTGTCATCCAGGTGCCGTAGGCTGCGGTCAGCGCGAGCTGGGCCTTTCACGGGTGACTTCCTGCAACGCCGCCCTCGCCTCCTTCACCCTGCCCTGTAGCTCTGGATCTGCCTTGTCCCACAAGCGCAAGAACCGCCGGTAGGCCACCGCCGCCGAGTCGCGCTCGGCTTCCGCCTCATAGGTGCGCCCCAAGGCCAGTTGCAGGAGCGGCAGGTAGAGCGGCTGGTTGTCGAACCCGTACCGGAAATACCGGATCGCCTCCGCCCGGGTCTCATTCCGCGCCGCCAGGGTCAGCGCCAGCTGAAGCCGGAGGAACGCAGTCTCCGCCGCCATGCCAGGCGCCGCCGCCTGGTCCAGGCCCGACCGGAGCCGCGCCAGGCCCCGCACCGTGTCGCCCTGCATCACCGCACCCCAGCCGTCGGCCGCCACCATCATCCCGCGATCGAATGACGACATCGGGGCCGAGTCGGCCAGCGCGCGAGCCAGCCGGCGCCTGCCCTCCGGCACCTTGCCGCGCATCAGCTGGACCATCGCTCTACCGTACTCGGCCTCGGGTCCGGCCGGCAACGCCGCCACCGCCGAATCCATGAGGCCGGCGGATAGCCCCGGCGCCAGGCCAAGCGCCATCGCCCACGCTTGAACTCCCAGCGCCTCGCCCCGGTTGAGTGGCACGAGCGAGTCCACCAGCACCTTCGCGTCCCGCCACCGGCCAAACCCGGCAAGCATGTTCGCTCTCGCCGCCAGCGCTGCGGCCAGAAACTCCGGCGACCGGGGACCTGCCTGCTGCAGCCGGGCGAACCGAGGGGCGATGGAGTCGGATGTGGCCTGGTCCCAGAAGTAGGCTGAGTTTGTCGCCTGAAGCAGCCAGGACCCCTGCTCAGTCCATGCGGCACCGAGCGCCTTGGCGGTGGGTGCCGGGCCCCAGAGCAGGTTGGCCGTCGTGCGCATGGCGCTCACCTTGCCCGCTGGCGCCGTCCGGGAGTATTCCGGGAAGTAGCGCGTGAAACGCGTGCTGTCCCGATAGATCACACCGAGTTCCATAGGATGGATCAGCGCCGGGAACAGAGTCGAGTCTCGGCGGAGCACGCTGTCGAAGACCGCCGCAATGGAGTCTGGCGCACTGGGGCGGAAGCTCTTGGTGTGGAACATCGCCTCGCCCAACAGGAACCATCCCTCGACGTCCGCCGGGTAGTCCACCAGGAACGCGCGCAGCGTGTCGATCGATGCCGGCTTCCCCTGATCGAACAGCTGATAGGCCGCCATGAGCCGCCGGTCACGCGGAGGCAGGCGCTTGGCAAAGCGTACACCCGCGGCTACGGCCTCGTGGGCGTCCTTGTTGCCATACCCACCGATCCAGCCGAAGGCCTGCGCCCGGCGGAGATGGGCCAGCGCAAAGGTCGAGTCGGTCTCCACCGCCCGGGTGTAGGCGCTCAGGGCCGAATCCCACTCGGTGCGACGGTAGTACCGCTCACCCTCCAGATAGGAGCGGAGCGCGTCGATAGAATCCGTGGTCAACGAGGCCAGCCGCAGATTGGGCAACGGCTCCTTCGACCGCCAGACGTCTCGCAGCAGCGCCAGGCTCAGCCGGTCTACCACCGCGAGTACGCTATCCGCCGGGCCATCCACCTGGGCCCGTCCCAGGCGGTGTCCGTCAATGGCGTAGAGATCGGCGGCGACCCGAACCTTCCCCCCGGTAGACACCGCACTCCCCAGCACCACCGATCCGGCATCGAGGTCCCTTCCCACGGCGAGCGCCCGCTTGAGATCGTCCCCGCCCCGGGTGCTACCCCATTCCCTGAGTACCGCCCGGGGTTCCACCGTGTTGATGCCGGCCACACCTCGAAGGTTGGTGGCCAGTAGATCCATCATCCCTTCGCTGAGGAACTCGACCCCGGGGCCCGAGGTGTGGAACGGGAGGACGGCCAGCATTTGGACACCGGGCGCTACCCGCAGGCTGGGAGTGCGGTTGGTCAGCCACAATCCGGTGCCGACGGCAAGGGCCGCCAACGCACCCGCCAGCAGGTAACGCCGGCGCATACCAGGCCCGGGGGCCGCTGTCGCCGAGCGGAGCGCCGACCGCATCGAGGCCATGTCGGCATAGCGGCCGCCAGGCTCCAGAGCCAGCGCCCGGTGGACGATCTCATCCAGGCCCGCCGACACGCCTGCCCGAATGCGCCCGACATGCGGTCTCGGCGCCGTCAGGCTCTTTGCGATGATTGTCTGCGCGGTAGGTCCTGCGAACGGAGGCTCGCCCGCCAGCATCTCATACAGCACGCAGGCCAGGCTGTACTGGTCCGACCGCGCGTCCACCACCTCGTCACCGGTTGCCTGCTCCGGGCTCATGTACTGCGGCGTGCCCACGACCATCCCCGTCCGGGTGAGACGGGTTGATATGTCGGCCGTGCCCGGTGCGGTACCCCGCTCGAGCGCCTTGGCAACACCGAAATCGGCCACCACCGCATGACCGCCGCTCAGCAGGATGTTCTCCGGCTTGATGTCCCGGTGTACTACACCCTTCCCATGGGCATAAGCCAGGGCGTCGGCCACCTCTCCCGCCAGGGTCAAGGCGGCCTCCACCGGCAGGCGGCCCTCGCGCTGCAGCTGCTGCCGCACGGTCTCGCCCTCGACGTAGGGCATGACGAAGTACGGTACCGGACTCCCGCCCTCGCCGATCATGCCGGAATCGAAGACCGGCAGGATGTGCGGATGCTGGAGCCGGGCGGCCAGCTCGATCTCGCGGAGGAAGCGCTCCACCCCTTCCCGTCCGCCGAGCTCCGGGCGAACGACTTTCAGGGCGACCAGACGCTTGTGACGGAGATCGCGCGCGAGGTAGACGGTGGCCATGCCACCGGAGCCGACTTGCCGCTCCAGGACGTACCGGTCGCTCAGGGCGGCCGCGAGACCCGCGGGTATATCGCTCATGGGTGAGGGAATGTACTTATGGTTGATGGCCTCCCAAAACAGCACATCCGGTCCCACCCCGGTTGCCGCCGCCCGGCTCGTCTGCCTCCCTGATGGGAAGTCATATCTCGTTGGCTCCGCACCCCTGACCATCGGGCGGGAGCCGTCGTCCAATGTGCCGGTGCACAGCGAGGAGGTCTCGCGCTCCCACGCCTACAT
>JALYPB010000482.1 GCA_030856585.1 Gemmatimonadota bacterium
TCGTGGCGTCCTTCGGGCTGATGTTGCTGGGGGTGTACAAGTGGGCTTACGAACCGGCGGGATGAACTTACGTTCTTTGGAGTAGACCTTGACTGCGACTGCTCACGCTCACGCGGCGCACCCCGAGACCTCGACCGGGCTGGATAACCGGAAGGTGGCCATTTGGACCTTCATCGGGTCCGAGTGCATGTTCTTTGCCACCCTGATCTCGAACTACCTGGTCAACAAGGGTAAGAGCCTCGTGGGGCCGTTTCCCCACGAGCCGTGGACTTCGCCGGCCGGGCAGCACTTCGAGCCGATCTTCGAGATTCCGCTGGTCACCCTGGGCACGGCACTGCTGCTGTTCAGCTCGCTGTTCGTGGTGCTGGCCCTGAGCGGGGCGCAGCGGGGGAATCGAAAGGCGCTGATCGGCTGGCTCGGTGCCACCATCGCCTGCGGCATCTTCTTCGCGGGCATGCAGGTCTACGAATTCACCCACTTCGTGCACCGCGGGCTCGGATTCACCACCAACCTCTTCGGGTCCAGCTTCTACACCCTGACCGGCTTCCATGGCACCCACGTGGCGATCGGAGTGCTCTGGCTGAGCACGCTCTGGGTCGACGCACTGCGCGGCAAGCTCCCGCCGCAGAAGTCGCTCAACCTGGAGATGGCCGCGCTGTACTGGCACTTCGTCGACGTGGTCTGGATCATCATCTTCCCCGTCGTCTACCTCATCAAGTGAGCAGGGGACCATGGCCTCTCATGTGACCTCCCACGACCAGGAGCACACCCACCCGACCGCGGGTCTCTACTTCAAGGTCGGCCTGGTGCTCTTTGTCCTCACCGCGCTCGAGGTGGGACTGTACGAGATCACCTACGGCGAGCATGCCGGCTCGCTTGCTTCGACGCTCAAGCCTCTCTTCGTGCCGCTGCTGCTGCTGCTGTCGGCCGCCAAGTTCGCCTTGGTGGCGATGTTCTACATGCACCTCAAGCAGGACAGCAAGCTGTTCACCGGCGTGTTCGTCTTCCCGCTGATCATCGCCGCGTTCATCATCGTGGCGCTGATGGTCCTCCATGCGTACCACTTCGCGTTCGCGCGGTCGGGGTAATGGACGAGCGGCTACGACCGACCGCTCCCTACGAGTGGAGCTGGTCGCTTCATCCCAGCGTTCTCATAGGCACCGGAATTCTCGGTGCCTTGTACTTTTACGGGATCGGGCCGCTACGGCGGCGCCGTGGCTGGCCGCCGGCCTCGCCCGGGCAGATCCTGTCGTTCTCGATGGCTCTCGTAGCGCTGGTGGGGTCGCTCAACGGTCCGCTGCATGACCTCAGCGACTACTACCTCTTCTCCATGCACATGGTGCAGCACCTGGTGCTCACCCTCCTGTTCCCGCCGCTGCTCCTCGCCGGCATACCCGAATGGCTGCTCCGTCCGGTGTGGGCCCGGCCCGGCGTGGCAGCAGTCGCCAGGGTCCTGACCCGTCCGTGGGTCGCGGCACTGCTGTTCAGCGCCTCCATCGCCGTCTGGCATTTGAGACCTTTCTACGACCTCATGATGCGAAGCCATGAGGTGCACATTGCCACCCACCTGATGTTCATGGTGACGGCCACCCTCATGTGGTGGCCCGTGATGGGGCCACTGCCAGAGACCCGGCTCCCGAGCGGCCCTGCCATGCTGTACCTCTTCCTTATCGGGATTCCAATGCAGATCGTGGCTGCGCTGATAACCTTTGCCAACGAAGTGCTGTATCCCTGGTATGTTAGCGCTCCGCGTACCTGGGGGCTCTCACCGCTGGACGACCAGCAGCTTGGTGGCCTGATCATGTGGGTCCCGGGCAATCTCTACATCTTCGCGGCGATCGGAGTGCTGTTCTTCAGGTGGGCCAGAGAAGAAACGTGAGGGGTAAGCGGTAAGCGGGTCAGCGGGTCAGCGGGTCAGCGGGTCAGCGCGGATGCTCGACTAGCGTGCCCTCACCGTCAACGCAAGACAGATCCAGCCGGCAAGGAAGGCGACTCCACCCAGCGGAGTGACCGCACCCCACCAGCGGACGCCGGTCAGCGCAAGAGCATAGAGGCTCCCGGAGAAGAGCACCGTTCCCGCCACGAACAGCCACCCGGCCCAAACCGGTAAGGCGCCGGGCGAGCGACTCGTCGCCCACGCCACCGCCAGAAGCCCCAGCGCATGGTACATCTGATATCGGGCTGCGGTTTCGAATATCGCCAGCAGCTCAGGGGTCAATCGAGCCCTGAGCGCGTGCGCCCCGAATGCGCCGGCTGCCACCGAAATCAGGGCGGACAGCGCGCCAACACCGAAGAACAGGCGGTCCACTCCAGTCACCGGTGCGAGAGGCCCTGTGCGGCCAGTTCCTCGTTGGTGGTCCGCCGATCGGCCCAGCCGGCAAGGACACCCATGGCCAGAATGAAGACGATGTCGCTTACCGCGACGGTGGTCATGTTTGGTGGCGGCGGGCCATACGTGCTCGCCAGATAAGTGGCGACCAGTATCAGGACGACGATCAGTATCCGCCCAGGCCTGACCGGGTGGCGGTGGGACCCTCGCGCCAGGTAGAGCGCCAGCCCGGCACCGAACAGAAGAGCCTCGGCGGCCAGCGTCGCAACCGGGTTGTTCCAGAGGCCAAGCCCGAGCTTGGTGGAATCGTTGCCGATGAGCGGGAGATCAGCGACGTGCACCAGCATATCGAGCGGGTAATGGGAGAATACTGCCAGCGCGACTATCGCGGCCGCCTGCCAGTGTCGACTGGTGTCGCGTGTAGGCCAGGAGTAGTAGAGCGCCGCCGCCACCACACTCCAGACGAGGACGCCGACCAGGCTGTGCGAGATGGGATAGTTCAGGAACTCGAGTGGGGTAATTGCCGTATAACCCGGAACGATCCTGGCGTGCTCCCACCCGACGAGCACGAAGATTCCCCAGAGCAGATCGGGGAACTGGACCGCGACGAAGAGCGTGCCCAGGGACAGCTTGGGCTCCGCCCGCTTGAGGGCGAAGGCTATGCCGTAGTGGCCTAGGAACATGGTGGGACAGCGGGACAGCGGGGACGCACGGGGTGTGGATTTTCATGAACGCTCCTTCAGAGGAGATCTAAGACTCCCACAACCGCCATTCCACTGGATGCCAAGTTGCTGAAGATTTGGCTCGCCGTCCAGAGTCGCTGTCCAGATGATAGGTCACTCGCGTTCTGCCCCGCTGTCCCGCTGTCCCGCTGTCCCCCCTGCCAGCCACGTTCCTCCATCCACCACCAT
>JALYPB010000009.1 GCA_030856585.1 Gemmatimonadota bacterium
AGGTCTACCGTCATGTCCTCCAGAATCTGGTTCGCGAGGCTCGCCGCCATCGCGGTGCTCGCTTCGCTCTCGACAGTTCGGGCGGAACCTCTATCGCCGTCCAGCCCTCCGCTTCCAGCTCGGCGGCGGGTTTTCCCAGCGGGGTCAGCGGCGGAAGGGCCAGGGCCTTGGCGGGCTCGGCTGTCGGCTCGGCGCTCGCATCGCCCCCCTCTCCAGGCTTGGGCTTGTCCGAGCTGCACGCCGCCGAGAACGCCAGGGCTATCGTGATGAGGTAGTAATGCCGGCTCATTGCATACCTGCACCTTTCAGCCGAGCGGCTACCAGCTCCAGATCTTTCTTTCTGAGCTCGACCGCCCGCGGCTTGAGCGCCTCGACCACGTCGGCCGGCACGTCGCCTTGCATCCGTTGGATCTGGGCCTCGTTCATCTGCCGCATTTCGTCGCGCTGGGGCTGCGAGAGCAGCGTGGTGTCGATGCCACCTTGCGACGGGGTGAGGTACTGCACGACCGCGGACAGGTTGCTGCGGACGAACTTGTAGCGCTCCTGCTCCAGGCCCGCAGCCTGGGCCCCGGCGCCGATGGTCGCCATCTCCTGCACTCCCATCATCGCGCTGAGCGTATCCTCGCCGCTCCTGGCGTTCTTGATTTTTGCCCCCGCCTCCTCGATGGCCTTCAGCTCACCTGCCATGCCTTTGTCCCAGCGCTCGATGTCGGCCGTGGTGAGCGGGGCGACGTTGGGATTGGTGGCGGACGCCGGGGCTTGGTTCGTGGACGGCGGTGCATTGTCGGCGACAGCCTCCCCGTTGGTATCCTCGGCGGCCTTGTTATCGTCCTTACCACCACAGCCAAACAGCAACGGAACGAGCAGCAGGAGGGAGCATGCGAGTCGAGGACGGAATACGCGAGAAGACATAGCGGCGCTCCTTAAATGCGTTCGAGACTGTCGTGAGTCACTGCGATCCTACTCCACGCCTCCCGCTTCGAGCTTGAGCTGCTCCGGCGCCTCCTCGAGCCCGGCACATTTATAGCAAGCGGGTCGGTCCCGCATCGCCGCCAGCGCTTTAGAAACTCCGGACTAGCAAGAGCGAGACAAGATCGAGTCGGGACATTGTTTCCAGAGGTAACTGAATCGAGAGTTATTCGGGAAAAGGCGAGGGTTGGCTGCGGGGGGAAGCCACAGCCTGGATGCCAGTATACGGGCGGCTCGAACCACTGTCCAGACGAGAACGGCTACACGATGATGGGTGTCCCTTCCACGAGCCACGTCTCCGGCTGTAACCGCACCTCGGCCGGAGAGCGGGTTATGGCGGTTGCGGCTGGGTCCTTCCGCACGCCTGGGCCGCCCGGCTCGAACCGGAGGAGATACAGCGTCGGCCCCGCATTCCGGGCGTGCTCCACAACAAACTTCGCCACCGCCGCCGGCCAGCCCTCTTTGGGAGTGCGTAAGCCGGAACCCCGCCGATGTCGCTCCAGAGCCGCGACCGTGTCCTGGCGGGAGATTCCAAGGCTCCGATAGCGCTCGCGCAGGTGGCGCTCATCGTCTTTCGCGTCAGGCAGGCGAGGACGGATCAGATCGCAGGAGCACCGGCCTGACAGAATGCGCGCCACCGTCATGGCTTGCGGGTGGATCGCCTTCAGGGCCTGCTGGTCGTTATGGGACGCGAGATCGGCGGTGAGCCCGGCGGGGAGCATGGACCGCACTTCGCTCAACGTGAGCGGTGTGGCGAGGTAAAGGAAGTAGCACATCTAGTCGGGAGTCAGGAGTCTGGAGTCGGGAGTCTGGCTGGAGTGGCGACCTTCAGAACCGATTGAGTAGGTCCCTCCCGACTCCTAGCTCACTCCCGCACCAGCACCAGAATCGCCGCCTGGGGTACGACCAGATACTTCTTGTCCTCGAAGGTGATCTCGACCGCGGCCTTCCGGAAGAAGATTGCGTGGTCGCCGATGCGGGCCTGCATGCCGCGGGTCTTCGTTTCCCGGGTATCCACTTTCCAGGGCTCGTCGTCGAGACTGCTCAAGTCGGCCACCGGCGTTCCCGGGCCGGTGGCAATGATCAGCCCGGTCTGAACCTGCTGGGCTTCGATGGCGGTGGCGGGAAGGTAAAGTCCGACGCGGGTCCGCTCATCTCCGTCCTCCGGAGTGATCAGGACTCGATCTCCCACGACCATCAGCTGCTTCTTGGGAAATTCCATTACCGCTTGCCGTTCCCCTTGGCCACTTTTTCCCCGGTACCGGGTCTCGGCTCCGCGTTCTCGGTCTGGTGCACCGTGACCAGGTCGGTGATCCGGAGCCGCCGGTTTGCCATGGGCAAACGGAGGCTGACTTCCTCACCCACCTTCTTTCCTCCCAGGGCCCGGCCCAGGGGGGAGGCGAGCGAGATGTGGCCGTCGTCGATGTCCATCATCTCCGCCAGCACCACCATATAGACGTCGGTGTCGTTGGTGTCCAGATCGAGCACAGTCACGCGGGAGCCAAGGCCAACCTTGTCGGTCGGCGCTTCGGTGTTCGCGAGCTGACTCAGCTGGTTCAGTCGCTGGTGCAGCTGTCCCAGCCGGGCCTGGACGAACTGCTGACGCTCGAGCGCGGCCTTATACTCCGAGTTCTCCCGGAGATCGCCCAGCTCGACGGCCTGGGCAATAGCTTGAGGCAGCAGAATGTTCAATTCATGGCTGAGCTGGTCGATTTCTCGTCCCAGCTTTTCCTGCATCTCACGGATCATGTTCACTACCGTAGCGCAAAAAGGACGGCCCGGAGAAGGAATCTCCAGGCTTTGGAGGAAGGTTCTGACTAAAGATACTCCGCCGGACCGGCGGGCGGAATAGCGCCCGCCCGTAAGGCCATGGTAAGCAACGCCTTAAAATATCTGGATGACCATGCCGATCTCCCATTCGATCTCGCAGCTCCTGGTTCTGGCGCTCCTGCTCGGAGGCTGCCGGCCCGGACAGACTCCGCAGCGCCCCACCAGCGGCGCCGTTCCGGTCAACACCGAGCCGCTGGAGCCGGGTCCCGACGCGGCCGCGGAATCGCTGCTGGTGGATGTGCAGTCGGTCGATTCGACCATCCGGGTCGACGCCCGGTATGCCGGCGCCAACAACTTCACCGGAGCGCGGCTCCCAGGGTACGATGCACCCCGGGCTCTGCTGCGCCGGGAGGTGGCGGTGGCGCTGGGCCGGGTGCAGGCCAGGCTCCGAACCGGCGGGCTGGGTCTTCTCGTCCTGGACGGCTACCGCCCGGTGCGGGCCACGCTTGCGATGGTGGACTGGGCGAAGCGCACCGGCCAGGTGAACCTGCTGGATGACGGATACATCGCCCGAAGGAGCCGGCACAATCAGGGCGTGGCCGTCGATCTGACGCTGGTGGACCCAGCCAGCGGGACCGAGCTGGACATGGGGACGCCGTTCGACACCTTTTCCGAGGCAGCTCATACCGAAAATGCTACTGGCCGCCCGCTCCGCTATCGCCAGATTCTAGTGCGGGTCATGGAGTCGGAGGGCTTCACCAACTACGAGAAGGAATGGTGGCACTTCAGTTACTCGGTACCTAATGCGCTACCTTTCGATAAGGTGATACACTGATGGGGAGCCCAGAGTTCCTTGACACTCCTGAAGTGAGACAGTAAAGTGCGGTGCGCTAATGGCTTCCCCCCGTCCGAGCGGGCTTCTTACCAACAGGATCTACCCGTAATGCTCCTCAGGACTGCTGGCCCGCGCTCGTTCTGGTTGGTCGCCTCACTGTGCCTGCTTACGCTGGTGTTGGCCGGTTGCAACGCAGAGCAGTATCCCCAGACTACGCTGCTCCCGCGCGGCGACTTCGCCAGGATCGCCGACGATCTTCTGGATACCACGGTCAAATGGGCTCTGCTGGTGTTTGTGCTGGTGGAGGGGGTGCTGATCTACGCCATCTTCCGGTTTCGGGGTAAACCCGGAGATCCGGAGCCCCACCAGACTCATGGCAACACCACGGTGGAGATCATCTGGACGGTCATTCCAGCCCTGATCCTGGCCGTCATCGCCGTCCCCACCGTCAAAGCCATCTTCCAGACCAGCGCGACTCCGGGCAAGGATGCGCTGACCATCGAGGTCGTGGGGCATCAATGGTGGTGGGAGTTCCGCTATCCCGAGTACAACCTGACCACCGCTAACGAGATGCACGTTCCGCTGGGGCGGACTGTCTCGCTTCGCATGGGCAGCAACGACGTGATTCACAGCTTCTGGGTGCCCCAGTTCGCCGCCAAGCGCGACGTCTTTGCCAACCGCGAAACCAGGATGTGGTTCAAGGCGGAAGTGGAGGGAGACTATCCCGGCCAGTGCGCCGAGTTCTGCGGCATCCAGCACGGACGGATGTCGCATCGGATCAAGGCGCAGAAGCCGGAGGAGTTTCAGGCCTGGGTGGCTCATATGCAGACGCTGAAGAAAAAGCCCACCCCGGCTCCGCCGCCCTCAGCGCCCCCAACCCCGCGCCCCGGCGTGGGGGCTCAAGAGGGCCCGCCTGCTCGTCCGAAGTCAGTGGCGGCGGCGACGAGCGCCGGGGAGAAACTGTTTCTGGCAAAGGGGTGCGTCGCTTGCCATGCGCTCAACGCGTATGACGCGCCCAAGGGCATGGTTGGCCCCAATCTGGCCAACGTGGGGGCCCGCTCGTATATCGCGGCCGGAACCCTCAAGAATACCGATGAGAACCTGGCCCGCTGGATCCGGGATCCCCAGGGGATCAAAAAGGGTGTGCTGATGCCCAACCTTGGCGTAACCGAGGCCGAAGCGCAGGTGCTGGTGGCGTACCTCCGGGCGCACCAGTAGACAACCACGAAATAAGGCTCGTATGGCTACCAGGGTTTTAGATCAACAGCATGCGCATGCGGGGGCCCACGGCGAGAAGACCGGGCTCTGGAGCTGGATCACCACCGTCGACCACAAGCGGATCGGGATCCTCTACGGGGCCACGGCGTTCTTTTTCTTCCTGATGGGCGGGGTCGAGGCACTGCTGCTTCGCATTCAGCTGGGCTCGGCGGAGAACACCTTTCTCTCGCCCGAGACATACAACCAGTTGTTTACGATGCACGGCACGACGATGATCTTCCTCGCCATCATGCCGCTGTCGGCGATGTTCTTCAACTTCATGATCCCGCTGCTGATCGGGGCGCGGGACGTGGCCTTTCCCCGGTTGAATGCGTTCAGCTACTGGGTCTTCCTCCTGGGCGGCCTGTTCCTTAATGCCAGCTTTCTCTTCGGGGTGGCCCCCGACCAAGGCTGGTTCGGCTATGCCAACCTGACGTCGAAACAGTACTCCCCCGGACTGAACGTCGACTTCTGGATGCTGGGTCTCCAGATCCTGGGCATAGCATCGCTGGCCGCGGCAGTAAACTTCTTCGTGACCATCGTCAACATGCGCGCGCCAGGCATGAGCCTGATGCGGATGCCGATGTTCGTCTGGATGAGCTTCATCACCCAGGTGCTGCTGCTGCTGGCGTTTCCGGTCATCACGGTGGCTCTGATTCTGCTCATGTACGACCGGTTCTTCGGCAGCAACTTCTTCGTGCCGGCGGGTGGAGGCGATCCGCTGCTCTGGCAGCACCTCTTCTGGATCTTCGGCCATCCCGAGGTCTACATCCTCATCCTGCCGGCGTTCGGCATCGTCTCCGAGGTTCTGCCGGTCTTCTCCCGGAAGCCGCTCTTCGGTTACGCCGCGATGGTCTTTTCCGGTGTCTTCATCGCGTTCCTCGGCTTTGGAGTGTGGAGCCACCACATGTTTTCCACCGGCATGGGGCCGCTGG
>JALYPB010000025.1 GCA_030856585.1 Gemmatimonadota bacterium
CCTTCTCACTTCTCACTTCTCACCTCTCACTGTCTCACCTCTTACCGGTCAAGAGTGGAACTCCCCTGTCACCCGCGCGCTGGTCGATCGGGCAGTGGAGCGGCGACGGGCGGTCGAGGCCGATTCGACGCTCAGGAGCTACCGGGCACGGGCCCACGGATTCGTGTTCTTCCTGGCCCAGGTTGGCGAGGGATTGGCCGAGCCGCCCCGTCTGGTCATGGCGGACGAGCTCGACGTGGAAGTGTATTGGCGCGCCCCTGACCTCAGCAAGCAGGTCATCCTGGGCTGGCGCGACGGCACCTTCCTGCCCACCGACATCAATTACCACCGCGACCACCTGGGCATCGTCACCAACAACTTCGGCAACCGCATCCGGGTCGGTGAGGGTGACGAGGTACGGGACGCGGTTCATCCGCTGTCGCCAGAGGGCCTGGAGGAGTACGAGTACGCTCTCGCCGATTCGCTGGCCATTCGCACCGCCGGCGGCGAGGTCACGGTGTACCAGGTGCAGGTCCGCCCCCGCTCCTTCAGCCGTCCGCTGGTGGTTGGCACCCTATCCATCGACGTCGCAACAGCCGAGCTGGTGCGGTTCCGATTCAGCTTCACTCCCGCCGCGTATCTCGACCGCCAGCTGGAGGACATCAGCATCGTCCTGGAGAGCGCGCTATACGAGAACCGCTACTGGCTGCCGCGCCGGCAGGAGGTCGAGATCCGCCGGCGGGTGACGTGGCTCGACTTTCCCGCCCGGGGCATCATCCGGGGCCGCTGGGAGATCGGCGACTACGACCTGAACCTCGACATCCCGCCGGAATTATTTCAGGGGCCGGCCATCGATGGACTGCTGCACCCGCGCCCGGGCGACTCCAGCTGGGCGGAGCCGCTGGACAAAGCCATCGCCGGCGTGGCGCCGCCGGTCAACCGCCAGGACATGGAGGGCCTTCGCAGCGAGGTCGAGCGGCTGGCCGGCTCTCACGCGCTCGGTGGTTTGTCCTCAAAGCGGCTGGCCGCGGGCTCGATCAGCGACCTCGTCCGGGTAAACCGGGTGCAGGGGCTCACCCTGGGATTCGGCGGGATCCTCGCGGTCCCGGGGGCGCGAGTCAACTTTCGTCCGGCCGTTTCCTATGGCACCGCGGACCACCGGCTGGGGGGGTCGTTTGTCGCGAGCTGGAGCGTGGGCGCCATCAGTCTGAGCGCCGGCGCCGCCCGCCGAGTCGTGGATTTCAGCGACCTGCCGGTGATCGCCCCGGTGCTGAATTCAGTGCTGTCCCAGGAGGCGGGCCGGGATCATGGAGACTACGTGCTCCTGCATACACTCGAGCTGGCGGCCCGCAGGCGTCTTGGCGGCCGGACTGCGCTGGGGTTCAGCCTGGGCATCGAAGAGAGTCAGTCGGTGGCGGTGTCCACCTCCCCCGCGGCAGGCCGCTACCGTCCCAACCCGCCGCTTGGGTCCGGCAGCTATCGGGTGGCGCGGCTCGGGCTGGAGCGGGCCAGCGGAGGCATTGCGGTCCAGCGGGATCTTCAGGGCCGGCTGGCGCTGGAGCTTGGAGCGGGGGCCGGTGAGTACGTCCGCGCCACGGCATCGGGCCGATGGGTGGCCAGCCTGGGCGGGGGCGCGCTCCTGTCACGGGTGTATGTCGGCGCCGGCAGTGCCCGGCTCCCTCCCCACCGCAGTTTCGCTATCGGGGGCCGAGGCACTCTGCTGGGTGAGCCGTTTCGCGCCTACGGCGGTCGGAGCGTTGCCCTGGTGCACCTGGAGTGGCGCTTCGAGGTGCCGGCGCCCGCCCTGAAGCTCGGCTCCTTCGCATCCACTGGTCGGCGGATGACGCTGGCTCCCTTTGTCTCCGCCGGCTACGCCGCGCAGCCACTGCCGGGTTTGCCCTGGGGGCGTACCGGGGGCATACGTCCAGTGGCTGGTGTGGCGCTGGAGTGGTTCATGCGCCTGCTCCGGGTCGAGGCGGGGGTGGGGCTCCGAGGTGGTGGCGTCGGCGTGACGGTGGACATCAACCGGGACTGGTGGGGCTTGCTGTGACCTTCTTATCTTTCCGCTAGCTCCCCTGGTGGCCCGTCCTGTCGCTCCTCACGGTTATTGAGTCGTCATGCAGTTCACCGATGAATGGTTGGTGCCCTCTCTCGAGAGCGTGTTGCCCCCGGAGGCCGTGGCCGCGTTGCGCCAGGAAGCCGGGCCGGAGGTGTCCCTCTGGGAGATGCTGGTGCAACGGAAGCTGGC
>JALYPB010000050.1 GCA_030856585.1 Gemmatimonadota bacterium
ACCGGCATTCAGGGCATCGCGATGAATGTGGGCGGGGTGTTCATGCTGGCCTTTATCGGCTCGCTGGCTCAAAGCGCGGCGGCGCAGGCTGCCTTCGCCGTCTCCTATTCTCAGCTGTTCTCGTTCATAACCTGGACATCGATCGGGTTGATGGGCGCCGCCGCGGCGGTTGCCGGACAGAACTTGGGCGCAGGCAAGCCGGACCGGGCCACTCGAGCGGTGCACGTGGCTGCCCGCATCGGCATGGCCAGCGCCGCGTTCGTGGGAATGTTCTTTTTCTTCTTCCCCAGACAGCTGCTCGCGGCGTTCGGTATGAACGAGCCGGAGGTGGTCGAGATCGGCACCCAGCTCCTGCGGGTGCTCAGTGTGTCGGGTTTGTTCATCGCCGTTGCGCTGACCTATACCGGCGGACTGCAGGGAACGGGAGACACCAAGAGTCCCCTGTACATCTCCATCGTCTCGCAGGTCGTGGTGCCGCTTGGCATCTGCTTCGTCATCCAGCAGACCAGCGTCCTCCAGCCGCTTCATATCTGGATCGCGATCCTCACCGGTCACGTGACCCGCTGCGGACTGAGCGTGCTGCGATTCAATCAGGGAAAGTGGCGCAACATCGCGGTGGATATCGCCACGCCCCATGGCCGCTAGCGCCGCACCCCCTCGGGCGGGAAGGCGGGAGTGGATCGGCCTGGCGGTGATCGCGCTCCCGTGCCCGCTCTACTCCATGGACCTGACGGTCCTGCACGGGAGCACGCCGGCTAGGTTCTTCGCTTCCTTCCCGTCCTTCCCTCAGACGTGATCGGCTGCGGCAGTGACGCCCGCTTCGCGGGCGCAGTGGGCACAACAGAAGAACGTGCCCTGGGCCTCGATTCCGTGGCCGATGATCCTGCAGTTGCAGTGCTCGCAGACCGGCGCGAGCCGGTGAATAGCGCACTCGAAACTGTCGAAGGTATGGGTCTGCCCGGCCGCGATCACCTGAAACGACAGATAGTAGTCGTTGCCGCAGACTTCACAACGAGCCATTGTGGGCCTCCTCGCATTGAACTGTCTTGAGCTATTCCTGCACATCCTCCCTGGAACACAGTAAAAGCTAACCCGAAAACCCGAGAGGACGAGGTGGGATCAGGAGCGCATGCGCTGACACCCGCCCCCACCCGGGAGGTCGGGTACCGGCTGGCTTCCAGGCCTGATTCGGTAAGCGCGTAGTCGTCCTCGATCCGCACTCCCATCCCCTTGTACTTCTCGAACGCGGGCCGAACCTTCGCCAGCATCGTCCGGTTCTTCGGTGTGTCTGGCAGGCTGCCGAGCAGGTCGGGGCTGAAGTAGAGTCCCGGCTCAACCGTGAAGACATCGCCCGGCTCGAAGCGATGCGCCGCCTGATAGTACTGGGCCGGATCGTGCACCTCGAGCCCGATACCGTGGCCCCCGTAGCCGTGCAACGCGTACAGCGAGAGCTGGCTGCACCCGGAAGGCGGGCACGGCATGCCGGCGGGCGGGTCGAAGGTCGCCCCGGCCGATTCGATCAACCCCAGACGGAGCAGGCCCTTGGCCACTACCGCCTTCCCCAAATCATTCGACGCCAGCAGGCTGGAGCCCGGCTTGATCTGCCGGACGAAGGCGCCCTGCGCGTCCAGGACCATCTGATAGATGGCCCGCTGCTCCGGCGTGAATCGCCCGCTCACCGGCAGAGTGCGGGTGACGTCGGCAGAGTAGTGGTCGAACGAACCGGCCGCGTCGATCAGCAGCAGCTCACCGTCCTGCATTACACGGTTGTCCTCCATGTAATGCAGGATGGTCGCGTTAGATCCCGACCCGACGATGCTGCCATAGCCCGGCCGGTCTCCGCCGAGCCGGCGGAAGGTCCCTTCGAGCAGGGCCTGGATCTCGTTCTCGCCGCACCCGGGTGCGGTGGCCTTCATGGCCTCCTGATGGCCTTTCACGCTGATCTGAGCCGCCTTCCGAAGCAGTGCGATCTCGGCGGCACTCTTCTTCGCCCGTAACCGGATAACGGCGGTATCCAGCGAGCGCGTCACCAGCCAGGGATGGGAGGTCCGAAGCTCCGAAAGGAAGCGGCGGCCCCGGGTCAATGAATCCGCGGTGACATTCTCAGCCGCCTTCACGTCGGAGATGAGGTAGAAGGGCAGGCCGCTTTTCGCCAGCGAGTCAACCGCTGAATCAAGCTCGGCGATATCGCGTCCGTCGATTCCTGTCTTGGATCTCATGTCAGCGCTCTTGGTCCGCGCCCCGATCTACCGCTCTTGTACCGCATTGCGGCTGGGAACGAACATCGTCGCGCTGGCCCCGTCTTTCCTCTTCACCAAGACCAGCGCGGCGTCGGTCTCGCCGAAGCCGGTCAGATAGTAGAAGG
>JALYPB010000052.1 GCA_030856585.1 Gemmatimonadota bacterium
GTCCAGTTGTGTGGCTTGCTGCCCCGCTGCCCCGCTGCCCCGCTGCCCCGCTGTATATTTCGCTATGCCTTCATCTCGTCCCGTAATTGTGGGCACCGGAATCGCCGGTTTATGGACGGCGTGGCGACTGGCGTCGGAGGGCCTCCCGGTCGTAGTGGTTACTAAGGAAACGCTGGCGGACAGCGCGAGCTCCTGGGCACAGGGCGGTATCGCAGTGGCGCTTGGACCGGGAGACAGCCCCAGTCAGCATGCGGCCGACACCATGGCAGCAAGCGACGGTTTGGCCGACCCGGAGGCCGTTCGCATCCTCACAAGTGAAGGACCGGACAGGGTTTATGAGCTTCTAGCGCTGGGCGCCGTCTTCGACCGCGGCCCGGACGGCAAGCTGGGCTTCGGCCTCGAGGCAGCCCATACGCGAGCCCGAATCATCCATTCCGGCGGAGACCGGACCGGTGCGGCGCTCATCGGCTGCCTGGCTCAGGTGGTGCGGGTTCATCCCAGGATTCAGCTGCTCGAGCACACCGAGGTCACCGGACTGCTGACGCAAAACGGCGCGATCAGGGGCGTCGCGATTCTGCCGAGCGGTGGGGCCGGGGCGTCGCTTCCGGGCTCGGCGGTGATCCTGGCAACCGGCGGGGTCGGACAGTTGTACGCCGTCACCACCAACCCTAAGGTCGCCACCGCTGATGGGTGGGCGCTGGCTCACCGCATCGGGGCGAAGCTCCGGGACATCGAGTTTCTTCAATTTCATCCCACGGCACTGAAGCTCCCCGGAATCAACCCGGCACCGCTGATCTCCGAAGCGGTTCGGGGCGCTGGCGCAGTTCTGCTCGACAAGGAGGGACGACGCTTCACCCTGGATGCGGATCCCCGTGGCGAGCTGGCTCCGCGCGATGTGGTGGCGCGAGCGGTGGCAGCGGCGGATGCGGCCGGCGGCGCGTGGCTGGATGCCCGGGCGGTAGAAGATCTCGCAACCCGCTTTCCCGGGATCACCGCCATGCTCCTCCGCCACGGCCTCGACCCCGCACGAGATCTTCTGCCCGTGGCGCCGGCCCTTCATTACGCGATGGGCGGAATCCAGACCGACCTCGAGGGCCGCACAACGAAATCTGGGCTCTGGGCGGTCGGCGAAGTCGCGCGCACCGGCGTACACGGTGCCAACCGGCTGGCCTCGAACTCCCTTCTCGAGGGACTCGTTTTCGCCGATCGTGCCGGCCGAGCCCTGGCGGAGACTCTGCGCGCCACGCCTCCGGCTACGGCGGCCACGGAATCCGTTGGCGGAAGAGACAGCGGCGCCGACGCCGAGTGCGAGACAATCCGCCAGGAGATGCGAAACCTGATGACTGCCAACGTGGGACTGCAGCGGAGCGAGGCCTCTCTGCTGCTGGCGGAGCGGGAGTTGGACCGGCTCACCCGGTCCACCCCCGCTCCAGCCTGGCGAACCCACAACCAGCTGTTGGTAGCCGGCCTGATCACCAATGCAGCCCGCCGGCGCCGGGAGAGCCGGGGAGGGCACCGAAGGACAGACTACCCTCCTGCCTCGCTGAAGCGCGAGGCGGTATGACAGACCACGCAACGGGGCTGCAGCTTCCCGTGATCGAGTCGCCGGAGGAGACGCCGGAGCAGGTTGCGTCGCTTCAGGCGGAGATCCGGCGTCTCGCAGGGTCGCGAAAGGCCGTTGTCCTGGCGCACAACTATCAGCGTCCAGAGGTCCAGGACGTGGCCGACTTCGTCGGCGACTCGCTGGGCCTGTCCCGGCAGGCCGCGGCGACCCAAGCCAACCTGATCATCTTCTGCGGCGTGCATTTTATGGCCGAAACAGCCGCCATTCTCTCACCTCAAAAGCGGGTGCTGTTGCCCGATCTGCGAGCGGGCTGCTCGCTGGCCGCCACCATCACGGCGGAAGATGTTCGGCAGTGGAAGGCCCAGTTCCCCGGATATATCGCGGTCGGATACGTGAACACCACGGCCGAGGTCAAGGCCGAGCTCGATTACTGCTGCACCAGCGGAAACGTGCTCGACGTCATCGATGCTATCCCAGCCGACAAGGGCATTCTGTTCCTGCCCGACTTCTTTCTGGGCAGTCACGTGCGGCGGATGCGGCCGGATCGGCGGATCGAGGTCTGGATGGGTGAGTGCCACGTGCACAAGGGAATCCGGCCCGAGGTTCTGAACGAGGCCCGCGCTGCGTACCCTGAGGCCGAGGTGCTGGTCCACCCGGAATGCGGTTGTGCCGGGCAACTCATCTATAGCGTTGGCCGGGGCGACATCGACCCCGCTGGCCTGCACATCACTTCGACTGAGGGAATGATCCGGACGGTCACCCAGCGGCCGGCGAAGCAGTTCATCGTGGCGACCGAGACCGGGATCATGCACCGTATGCGTCAGGTCGCGCCGGACAAGCAGTTTATACCCGCCGATCCCGAAGCAGTCTGCGCGTTCATGAAGACCATCACCCTCACCGGAGTGCGTGATTCGCTCGCGCTCGACCGGTATCACGTCACCGTCCCGCCCGAGATCGCCAGGCGGGCCCGGGGCGCCATCGATCGCATGGTGGCTCTCGGGTAGCTGCCACCAATGTCAACCAAACGCGTGATCGAGGGGATCGCCGCCGCAGCTCTGGCGGAGGATGGGCGGCTCGACATTACCAGCGCTCTGACGATATTGCCCGGGATCCCGGCGGGGGGTGTCATCGAATATCGCAACGGCGGCGTTCTTTCCGGCATCCCGTACGCCGATGCCGTCGCCGGGCAATGTGGCTGCAGAGTAGAATGGACAGCCGGCGAGGGAGACATAGTGTCGCCGGGTGTGGCGATCGGAGTCGTGCGGGGAGAGCTGGGGGATATCCTGCGGGCCGAGCGCCCGCTGCTGAACCTGCTGCAGCGGGCCTCAGGCATCGCGACAACAACCCGGGCCTTCGTGGATAGCGTCCAGGGCACGCGCTGCCGAATTCTCCATACCCGGAAGACTGCCCCGGGGCTCAGACCACTCGACATTGCGGCCGTTCTGGCCGGCGGCGGGCATGCCCACCGCGCAGACCTCGGCCACCAGGTCATGATCAAGGACAATCACTGGCAAGCGCTCGCGAGAGAGGGCGCGAGCCTGGAACAGGCCCTGGCGCAGGGCAGGAAGCGGGGTGTAGCCGCCCTGTATGTGGAAGTCGAGTCGGTGGAGCAGGTCGAGCTGGCCTGCTCAGCAGGAGCAACCCGGCTGGTGGTGGACAATCAAACGCCGGAGACGGTACGCGCCTGGAGCCGGCTGGCCAGGGAACGCCTCTCTGCAATCGAGATCGAGGCTACGGGGGGGATCACGCTGGCCAACGCCCGGGCTTACGCGGAGGCGGACGTCGACTTCATTTCCATCGGCGCGCTGACCCACAGCGTGACCGCGGCTGACATAGCGATCGAAGTCAAAATGTGAACGGCATTTGCCGCAGATGAACGCAGATTAACGCTGATCGTTCCTGACTGGCGCTAAGCTTAGTTCAAGGACCTCTTTCTAACTGCTCTGTCCCACCACAATTATTTAGAGTCAGAGAACGGTCACGGAGCTGCTCATGCCGTGGAGCAATCTGCGTTCATCTGCGTTCATCTGCGGCTGATTTCTTGTTGCCCCAGGTTCTCCAGGCGACATATACCGGGAGGCCCAACAAGATTATCCCGAAGGTGACGCCGGTGTTAATG
>JALYPB010000055.1 GCA_030856585.1 Gemmatimonadota bacterium
GCCTGGAGAGCGGTGGTGACGATTTCGTCTGCGTGGGGGGCGTCGGGATCGAGAACGTAGTTGCGCCAATAGGCGTCGAGGATTGGACGATGGGCTTCGCGGTAGTGCCGATACGCCGCTTCCCGGTCAGCGGCTTCGAGAACCGCGAAGAAATCCGGAAGGAGATTGATCAGCACGCGAGACAATACGGAGTGATGCCCCGCGGCGCAAGAGATGTAGGGGCGCACCGCGGTGCGCCCCTACGGTCAGTGATCCTGCTTCTTCTTCTTTGCTACCTCGTCGAGGAACCTGCGCTCCGCCGGCGTGAGGCTCGAGATCCCGCGCTGGCTGATCTTGTCGAGCACCCGATCGACTTCGGCCGTTACCGGATCCGACTCGACCGCGCGGCGCGGGCGCATGGGAGTGACCGGCGTGTGCTGCTGCGGCTCGGAGGAGCCGGACTGCACCATCACCACCCGCTCCACCGTGCGCGCCGGCTCTGAGGGGCTCAGGCGCGAGAACGACTGGACCTTGAAGAAGATGAAGCCGAAGAGCGCTCCGCCCACGTGCGCCAGATGGGCAATTCCGTCGTTGGGCCAGAGCCGGGAGGCGATCACATCGAGAGCCACGAGGCCCAGAACCAGGGTGCGGGCCTTGATGGGGACCGGAATGGGGAAAACGATCAGCTCTGCTTCAGGCCAGAAGTAGGCGAATGCGACCGCCACGCCCAACACCGCTCCGGAAGCCCCGACGAAGGCGCCCACCGGCATGATGCCGGCCAGCAGCAGCGAGAAAACCGCGGCGCCTACGCCACAGTACAGGTAGTACAGAATAAAGTGCCGGCTGCCCATCCGGCTCTCGACCGCGGTGCCGAAGACGTACAGCATCAACATATTGGAGAGGAGGTGCAGGAGCCCCGCATGCACAAACATGTAGCTCACGAAGGTCCACGGACTGGTGAATGCGGTCCGGGGAGAGAACTGCAGCGCTTGGAAGATCTCGCGTGAAGTGAACAGGGTCATGAGCAGGAGCAGCACCACCGCGTTGGCGATGATGAGGCGACCCACCCAGGGGGTTAAGCGATATGAGGGAGACGATTTCATGGACAACGCCTTTAACTCTGAGGCCCCGAGCCTTTCGAGGGCTCTTCGACCCGGGTGCGCCGGGCAGCACGGCAGATTCGCTCGCACAGCTCGGGAAACTCGATACCTGTTGCCCGTGCGGCCTGGGGCATGAGACTGGTGGCCGTCATGCCAGGCAGCGTGTTTACCTCTAAACAGAAGAGTTCACCGGCCGGTGTCAAGCGAAAATCCACGCGTGAGTAACCGCCGAGCTTCAGCGCCTCGTGCGCCAGGAGGCTGAGCCGGGCACATTCGGCGGAAACCGCCTTGGGCAGGTCCGCCGGGAAGATCTCCTGGGACATTCCGGGGGTGTACTTGCATTCATAATCGAAAATTTCGTGCCGCGGTATGATCTCCCCTACAGGGAGGGCCTGACCCTCAAGCACGCCTACGGTCAGTTCCCGGCCGGGGACGAACCGCTCGATCATGACCTCATCGTCGTACTGTCGAGCCAGGGTCACCGCCGCCTCGTACGCTTTGCCCTCTTTCACCACGGTCAGCCCGACCGTGGACCCCTGTTTGGAAGGCTTTACCACGACCGGCCACCCAAAATCGCGATCGACCTGGGTTCGCGATGCGGGGGCCATCACCCAATCGGCGGTTTGAACCCCTGCCGCCCGGAACAATCGCTTGGATATGTCCTTGTCCATGGCCATGGCGCTCCCCAGACGGCCGCTCCCGGTGTAGGGCACCCCAACCATCTCGAGCAGGGTCTGAATGGTGCCGTCCTCACCCCGGCCCCCGTGCAGTGCAAGGAACAGCACATCGGCGTCCTGAACCACCGCCAGATTGGCCAGACCGGAGAGAAGCAGCCCACGCTCCAGCGCATGGAGCCGCTCGATCGAGGGTGGCTCGGTACCTACCACACCGGACAGCAGGGCTGTCTCGTCCGATTGGGGGATATAGCCCCGTGCGGTGTCCACCACCGCCACCTCATGGCCGCGGGAGCGGAGAGCCGCGATGACCTGAACGGCCGATGCGAGGGCCACGTCGCGCTCGGAGGAAGTACCGCCGGTCAAAACTGTTACGCGCATTGTCCTCCTGAAACGTGAGCGGTGAGCGGTGAGCAGTAAGCGGGGCGTTCAGGTCGGGGCGGGCTACGGCTGTCCCGCTCACTGCTTACCGCTTACCGCTCACGCTTCTATCTGGTCCCAATGAGCTGCTGAAGCACATCGTACCGGCTGACGATCCCGATCAGCTTGCCGTCCTTGCGCACCAGCGCGGCCGGACTCTCCCGGGTGAGCATTCCGCCGAGTCGGTCGGTGGGGCAGTTGGCCTCAACCTCGGGGAACGGCGCCTCCATGACCTCACGGACCGGACGGTCGAGCAGCGACGGCTGGGCGAGGGCGCGGGTCATGAGAGTTCCCTCCACCAGGCCTCCCACCGATCGGCCGTCCTCGACCACGGGAATCTGGCTCACGCCCCAGGTGCTCATGAGGTTGAGCGCCTGGCGCACGGCGGCTGCGGGCGTCACGCTGACCAGAGGGGGGGCGGTGGCGGGCCTGCGCTCCAGCAACTGCTCGACCGTGGTCCGCGGCGCCTCGAGCATCTGATTCTCCTGCATCCACTCGTCGTTAAAGACCTTGGAGAGATAGCGCTCCCCGGTATCGCAGAGAATGGTGACGATCAATGCCTCAGGGTTGTCCAGCTCCCGGGCGAGGTCGAGAGCCAGCGCAACGTTGAGTCCGGTGGAGCCTCCGGCGAGAATCCCTTCCTCTCGGGCTAACCGGCGCGCCATCACCAGGGAGGTCCGGTCGGAGACCTGACGGAACTCATCGATCGAATCAAACCAGATGGTGCTGGGAATCTTGTCGCCCCCAATTCCTTCGATCTTGTAGGGATGGCCGTCACCCAGGGCGTGAGTCTTGTGATAGTGCGTGTACAGGGAGCCCACCGGGTCGCCGGCGATCACTCTGACCTTGGGATTCTTCTCCTTCAGATACTTGCCCGCCCCACTCACCGTTCCCCCGGTGCCGGCCCCCGCCACCAGGTGGGTGATGCGCCCTCCGGTCTGCTCCCATATCTCGGGGCCCGTGGTCGCGTAGTGAGCCTCCGGGTTGATCTCGTTGTAGAACTGGTTAGCCAGAATCGCGCCCGGGGTATCCTTGGTGATCTGCTTGGCCTTCATCACGTAGTTGTCGGGGTGATCCGGAGGAACCGCGGTCGGGGTGATCACCACTTCCGCGCCATACGCCTTGAGCAGCCGGACCTTCTCCTGCGACATCTTGTCGGGCATGGTGAACACGCAGCGATAACCCTTGAGGGCGGCCGCGATGGCCAGGCCCACACCGGTATTTCCGCTGGTGCCCTCGACGACGGTGCCGCCCGGCCGGAGGTCGCCTCGCCGCTCCGCTGCTTCGATGATGGCGAGGCCGATCCGGTCCTTTACCGAGCCGCCCGGGTTCACATATTCGGCCTTGCCATAGATCGGGGTCCGGAGACCGGAGGCCACCCGCGCCAGGCGGATGAGCGGGGTCCAGCCGACCGTATCGAGAACAGATTCATACGGCTTGAGATGCTGAGGTTGTCTCATGGCGTCGGGTTCTTGGGTCGGGCACGGGGGCCACGGAACTGCACTGGCTGAATGAAGGGCGCGGCAATCGGGCGTCCCTGGTGTAGCGCCGGGGAGAACCGAAGGTCGGGCGAGGCTATCAGCGCGGCCGAATCGAGCGCCGGGTAGCCGCTCGATTCCGCAATGCGGGTGGAATCGGGGATCACCCGTCCGGTGGAGTCCACGTACAGCCGAAGCAATACCTGTCCCTCGATTCCCTGTTCCAGCAGCGCCGGTGGATACCGCACCGGCGACACGGCATTAATGGCCACGGGTGGCTCCTCGGCCGGGGTCACCGGTGTAGAAGCTTTGCGGTCCACCAGCCTCATGGTCCCGTCGCTCTTTCGTTCGCAGGCGATCAGAGCTAGGGCGAGGAGCGTGGCCGAACGCGTTGGCTTCACCATCTGAAAAAGCTAGCCCCGGATGAACACGGATGGAAACGGATCACTCCGTGTCATCCGGGGCTGGCTTTCCTCTCATCAGCGCGACGCTTAAAGTCCGCCAGGCGATTGAGCGCCTCGATCGGCGTGAGCGTATCCACGTCCAGCGACGTGAGCTCATCCATCATGGGATCGGTGCGTGCGCCGTCGCCGAAGAGGGGGAGCTGGCCGGTGTCGCGGGATAAGGGCGGCGGCGAACCGGGGACCATGCGGTGCTCGCCCTCCAACGTGGCCAGTATTTCGCGGGCCCGGCCCACGACAGCCTGAGGCAGGCCGGCCAGCTGGGCCACATGAATGCCGTAGGACCGGTCGGTGCCGCCGGGCTCGAGCCGGTGCAGAAAGACCACAGTATCGCCGGTCTCGCGCACGGCGACGTTGTAGTTTCGGGCGTGTTGAAGCCGCTCGGGCAGTTGCATCAGCTCGTGATAGTGGGTGGCGAACATCGTCTTGCAGCCCACCCGGTCATGCAGGTGTTCGGTCACTGCCCAGGCAATGGCGACGCCGTCGTAAGTCGAAGTTCCTCGGCCGATCTCATCGAGTAGCACGAGGCTTCGCGGGGTGGCGTTGTGGAGGATGGCGCTGGTCTCGCTCATTTCCACCATGAAGGTGGACTGGCCGCCGGCCAGATTGTCGCTGGCGCCCACCCGGGTGAAGAGTCGGTCCACGGCGCCGACCGATGCCTCGGCGGCGGGCACAAACGAGCCGATCTGCGCCAGCACCACGCACAGGCCGATCTGGCGGAGAATGGTGGATTTTCCCGCCATATTGGGTCCGGTCACCAAGGCCACCCGCTCCGCCTCGGTAAACCGCGCGTCATTGGGAATGAACGACTCCCGCTGCATCATGCGCTCGATCACCGGATGCCGGCTCTCCTTCAGCATCAGGTCGAACCGGTCGCTGATCTCAGGCCGTACGTATCGCCCCGCTACAGCGCACTCAGCCAAGCCGGCCCACACGTCGAGCCGCGCCAGTACCCGCGCCGTGCGCTGGATCCGCTCAATGGCCTGGGCGACCAGACCCCTGAGAGCGCCAAACAACTCGGCTTCCCGGACACCCATTCGCTCCTCGGCTCCGAGCACTCGGGCCTCGTAGTCCTTGAGCTCGGGCGTGACGTAGCGCTCGGCGGTGGTAAGGGTTTGACGCCGTTCGTAGTCGGCGGGGACCCGGCCGGTGTGGGTGTGGGTCACCTCCAGATAGTAGCCGAACACCTTGTTGAATCCGACCTTGAGCGATGCGATCCCGGTGCGCTCGCGCTCCCGCTGCTGCAGCGAAGCGATGTACTGCCGGCCTCCATCCCGGAGCGTCCTGAGGTCGTCCAGCTCGGTGTCGTCCCCGGGACGAATGACTCCACCGTCAGCCAGCGTGGCCGGCAGCCGCTCGGGCAGCGCCGCAACAAGTTGGGTGCTCAGGTCGGCCAGAAGGTCGAGCTCGTCGCTGGACTGTGCCAGGGCCACGCTCATACCGCCCGCCGGGAGCGTGGAGCCGGCCAGCTCGTTGAGGGCACCGGCCACGTCCGGAAGC
>JALYPB010000056.1 GCA_030856585.1 Gemmatimonadota bacterium
GTCTGGCTGTTGGCCATGGTGGACATGTCGGTGCTTTCCTGCTCCCCACTGGCAAAGCGCTCGATACGCTCGTTGCCTTCTCCATCCCGGGTCGGGTGATCCAGCCGCACCGCTTCGGAATTGAGGGCGCTGAGAGAGCGCACTGCTTCGACCGTAAGGCCGGTAGCGCGAGCCAGCTCCTCAGTGGTGGGCATACGACCCAGGCGGTCCTTCAACAGAGTGGTGGTTCGACCGAGCCGGCTGAGGTCTGCAGTGCGGTTCAGCGGGACCCGGACTGGCCGGCCATGCCGTGCGATGGCGGCCTGAACCGCCTGGCGAATCCACCACACCGCATACGAGATGAACTTGACCCCGCGATCGGGATCGAACTTCCGGGCCGCCGTCATCAGACCGAGGTTGCCCTCACCGATCAGGTCAACCAGCGGCACCCCGCGGTTCTGGAACTTCTTGGCCACCGAGACGACGAAGCGGACGTTGTGGCGGGCCAGACGCTCCTGAGCCACCACGTTCCCCTTGAACGCCTTCCGGGCAAGCTCCATCTCCTCTTCACGATTGAGGAGCGGGACACGGCTGATCTCGTCCAGATACAGGTCGAGACTCTCGCGACCCTCATCGATTGCGCGAGCGATCTGAGCCGGACGTACCGGACGACGCTTGCTACGTGCCTTGATTGTCACGCCTTAGCCTCCCACGGGACTCTCGTCCCTTGCTCGGGTACCAGCCACGCCTGAGGCCGAGCCAGATTTAAGTCCGCCAATATACTGTCTAAGATACGAGAAATCAACACCTTAGATAAACCACAGCGGGATGGAGAGTTGCGAGTCAGACCTAGGGAAGAGGCCTAGGGGCATGCGGGGTCTGCAAGTTTGGCAGGCGGAAGGGCCAATATGTCGGGGTTACGCGTGATTTCGCTACCGTTATCTGGTAGATAGCGGCTCGGTCGTCAGTGGGTGCTGCCTGAAAGCTGTTTCACGAGCTCGCCCACAACGTTTTTGGCGTCCCCAAACAGCATCCAGGTCCGCTCAGCAAAGTAGAGCTCGTTATCGATGCCCGCGAAACCTGGGTTCTTGCTTCGTTTGATGGCAAATACAGTTCGAGCCTTGTCGGCGTCGATTATCGGCATGCCGAAAATGGGACTGGACTTGTCGTTTCGCGCCGCCGGGTTCACCACATCGTTTGCTCCCACGACCAGAGCCACGTCGCACTGCGGCATCTCCGGATTGATCTCGTCCATCTCAACCAGATCGGTGTAGGGGATATCAGCCTCCGCCAGCAGCACGTTCATGTGCCCGGGCATGCGGCCGGCCACCGGGTGGATGGCGAACTTCACGGTGACCCCGCGCTTTCTCAGCTGATCGTACAGCTCCCGCACCTTGTGTTGGGCCTGGGCCACGGCCATGCCGTACCCGGGGACGATGACCACCAGGTTGGCCTGCTCCAGGACCTGGGCGCCCCCCTCGACCGTCTCGGACTTGTAGGTCTTTTCTTCTCCGCCCGTCTTGGCTTGCTGCGTCTGGCCAAACGCGCCGAAGAGCACGTTGACGAACGACCGGTTCATCGCCTTGCACATGATGATCGCCAGGATCAAACCGCTGGCACCATCGAGCGCGCCCGCGGTAATGAGGAGCTTGTTGTCCAGCACAAACCCCATGGCAACCGCCGCCAGGCCGGCATACGCGTTCAGGATGGCGATCACGGTCGGCATGTCGGCACCGCCGATCGGGATGATCAGCAGCACGCCGAACACCAGCGCGAGCACAATCACCAGCGGAAACAGCATCGGCGCCCACGCGGCGGTCGGATTGAGGGTCAGCGCCACTCCGACGACTGCGGCAAGGGCCAGCATCCCGACGTTGGTGAAGTTCTGGAGGGGGTAGGTCACGGGACGCTGGGGGATCCACTTGACCTCCTGAAGCTTCCCGGCAGCCATCAGGCTCCCGGTAAAGGTCAGGTATCCCAGAATGATCTCGATGATGATCGCGACCATCCGGAAGGTGGTCAGGTGCTCGGGTCCCTCGGAGAACCACAGGTAGTACTTGGCGGTGCCCACCAGGCCGGCGGCCAGGCCGCCGAAAGCGTGGGACAACGCGGTCCGCTGTGGCACCGCGGTCAGTGGCACCAGGGAGAGCGGGATGCCCACCGCGACGCCCGCGACTATGGCCACGACGATCCAGCCGTGGTGGACGATCTCGGGCTGCGCCCAGGTCACCAGGATCGCAATCGCCATGGCCGCGACACCCGCGAACACCCCCTTCCGGGCGGTAACAGGCGCGTTCATCCAATGCAGCGCGAAGATGAACAGGACCGTTGCTACCAGGTAGGACAGCTGCACCACCGCGTGGCTCATGACTTGTTATCCGGCTTCGGAGTGCGGTCGGTCTTGAACATCTTCAGCATCCGGTCGGTAATCAGGAAGCCGCTCACGATATTGGTCATCGAGGCGAACAGGGCGATGGCCCCCATGATGCGGATCCCGGTGGGGTAGTCACCGCCGGTCACGATGATCGACCCGATCACCGCGATACCCGAGATGGCATTGGTGATCGACATCAGTGGCGTGTGCAGCAGCCGGGATACCCGGCGAATCACGCCCAGCCCGATGAACGCGGCCAGCACGAAGACGTACAGCAGCGACCAGTAGTCGATGGACTCCGTCATGTTCCCGCCTTCTGGAGGGCATCCCGCGTCCGGACGTGCTTCACCTCGCCGTCGTGGGTGATAGCCGCGCCCTGTTGGATGTCGTCGGTAAAATCCAGCTGAAAGCTTCTGTCCTTGGTAAAGGCCAGCAGAAACGCCGTGAGGTTTCGGGAGAAGAGCAGGCTGGCGTGGAGCGGCATCGTGGCCGGTAGGTTGAGTGGCGCCACGATGGAAACCCCGCCCACAAGTACTGTCTCTCCGGGCCGGGAAAGCTCACAGTTGCCGCCGCCATCGGCCGCCAGGTCCATGATCACCGCCCCCGGCTTCATGGCCTTCACCATCTCGGCCGAGATGAGCCGCGGGGCGAATACGCCCCCGATGAGCGCGGTTGTGATCACCACGTCCGACAGGGCGCACTGAGCGGCGAGCAGCTCTTGCTGCCGCGCCCGGTCCTCCTCGGTCAGCTCCTTGGCGTACCCTCCGCCGGCTGAAGCGGCCTCCTTGAGCTCGATGCCGACGTACTTTGCGCCGACGCTCTCGATCTGCTCCTTGACCTCGGGCCGGACGTCGGTGGCAAACACGTTGGCCCCGAGCCGGCGGGCGGTCGCGATGGCCTGGAGGCCGGCTACTGCCGCTCCCACGACAAAAACCCGGGCCGGTGGCACCATGCCCGCCGCCGTCATCAGCATGGGGAAATACTTGTTCAGCTCGACGGCCGCGAGCAGCGCCCCCTTGTAGCCGGCGATGTTGGCCATGGACGACAGGGTGTCCATCGACTGGGCGCGAGTGGTCCGCGGTATGGCGTCGGTAGAAAAAGCCGTGACCCCTCGACCAGCGAGCGTCTTGACCGTCTCGAGATTCCGAAGCGGCATAAGCGAGCCAAGATAAATGGCCCCCGGCCGCATGGCCTCGATTTCGTTCGGCTCGGGGGGATTGATCTTCAGCACCACGTCGGCGCCGAGGACCGTTGCCGGAGCGTCTAATGTGACTCCCGCGTCACGGTAGGCAGCGTCCGGAAAGCCCGCTGCCGAGCCTGCGCCGGTCTCGACCACGACCTGGTACCCCGCCTGAATCAGCTTCTTGCCCGACTCGGGGACCAGCGCGACACGGCGCTCGCCCGGCGTTGTCTCCTTGGGGACACCGATGCGCATGCGGGCTCCGGCTAATGATTCGAGGATTGGGGTGCAGTCAGGAGTCTGGAGTCAGGAGTCTGGGGTCTAAAGTGCGAAGTCGCAAGTCGGAGATCGTGCAGTCCCGACTCCTGACTCCCGACTCTTGACGTCATCTACAACTTGATCTTGGGCAACTCCAACCCCGGCACCAATCCGCCGGTCAGACGCTTCAGCTCCGCCTGCAGCTGCTGCTCCACCTGATCGAGCCGCTGCCTTTCCCCCTGGATCCGCTGGGTGGCCTCTGCCTGCACCGCTGTAATCTGCTGCTTGACCGGCTCGACCTTGTCGGCCACCAGGCTGTCCACCTTCGCCCGCACCAACCGTTCGGCCTTGGCTACTTCCTCGCCCATGACGGCTTGCAGCCGTTGAGCGATGGCCTTGTCAAGGTTGCTGGACACCGAAAGCTTCGGAGAGCCGACGCTGCCGCCCAGCTCGGCTACGATCTCCAGATCCTTCAACCCGGACACGACCCGCCATACTAGCCGCTCGATCTCGTTCATCGAACGCCCGGCGGTGTCCACCGCCCAGCTGACCTGCTGAGACTGAATCGCCCACCTGCCTTTCAGCTCGGCGCCTGCACCGACCATACTGAACTCAAGACTGCTGGCACCGGTGCCGGGGACCACCCGGAACGGAATGCCGGGAATGTCGAAGGAAGGAAGCTTGACCCCCCGGAGCCTGGCCGTGGCCGCGTCCCGAGTGCGGGCCGTGACGTGATCGATGGTGGCATCGACATCGATCTCCGCGACGGCTGACCCGCCCGCACGGCGGCTCGCCTTGATCACCGTGGGGCGGCCGTAGAGCGTGGGCGTCGAGGTCAGCCCCCGAACCGTCGCACGGTAGGCGCCCTGGGCGACACCGGTGCCTCCGATCGAGAAGTCAAGCTGACCCTGCTCCAGCAGGAAGCGGGGAAACTCGTTCTCCTTGGGAAACTCCAGCGTCGCTCCCGCAGCTCGCAGTCGTTGCGGTCCCGGCGATGGGCGAGGCAAGAGCCCGGGCGGCATGTATTGTTGCGCCAGCTCGGCCCAGTAGAGCGCTTCCTTGAACCGCTCGATGCTCACCTTGCCGAAGAACGCACTGCCGATGTCGGGTGCCGAGAAGCTGGGCAGCTTGAGCAGGGACTTGGCGAAGGCAAAGTCCTTTTGCCGAGCCTGATCCAGTAGCCGGGTACCCTCACTGAGGAGCTGCACGCCGGTGCGGGTGTTTCGCTCCAGGGCTTCAAGCCGTTTCTTGGCCGCGTCGATCTGCCGCAGCGTCTCCTGCACCGATTGGATGGCCTGACGGGTCCCGTCCAGGCCCAACTTCTTCGGATCGGCCGAGGAAAGCCGCTGAAGCAATCCACGCGCCGAGTCCAGCGTTGGGTGGATGTTCAGCTGCCTGAACCCTTGATCCAGCGCCTTCCGAGTGGAGTCGGTGCGCTCAAGGAGAGCCTGGGCCTCACGTATGGTGGTCAGCTGGGTGGGATCGAGTGCGAGCTGGCGAATGGTGTCGATCGGCGTCAGCGACAGCAGCGGCACGTCAAACTGCCTGGTCCACTGGTCCACGGCCTGGAGGATCTTGGGTGCGAACCCATTGCCTTGGACCCGACGGGCCGGGGTCTTTCGCTCAGTGCCGAAGCGCATCCCGCTCAGGCTCAGCCGCTCGATGACCAGCTTTTTCTCTGCCAGCGCCTCAGGGTTCAGCTTGAGCCGGATCTCGTCCGCCTCGAGGAGGTTCCGCGTGAGGGCGAAAGGGTCGGCTATCTGTAGTCGACTCAGGTTGACCGAGGCCGCACGGGGGTACAGGTCCAGCTTGCCGACGTCGACCTGGGTGCCGAGGAGCTCAGTGCTCGCCTCTTCGGTCGTGTCCTTCGCGATCGGCTCGGCAAAGATCACAACCAGCACGGTGATGATCGTGAGGAAAAGGAGCAGCGGACCGATGGCTTTCCACCGGAAGACCTTGATTGCCATCGGCTAACTCGGCCGGAACATGCGGTACCAGTTGTACGCCTGGGAGGCCGTAATCGCCTTGTAATACCGCGACCGCCGCACCCGCTCACCGATGGTAGCCCGGTAACGGGCTACACCGTACCGAGCGGCAAAGAAGATCGGGATTGCCAGCACCACCCAGCCGACGAAGCTGCCGAGGACCACAGTGTTGTTGAAGTTGGTGTACGGCACGATTGGGGTGTTCGTCATGGCGGTCCAGAGCGGCCGCAGCGAAGGCGCCTGGAGCAGCTGAAGACCGACGGCGTGGAACACGGGATCGAGCAGAAATCCGACCGGCACGAACAGGGCCCATCCCAGCGTGGCCCCGCCGAACGAGACGTTGAGCAGCACGACCAGCGAAAAGATGACCAGGTTGTGGAGGTTCAGGAGAGGGGTCAACCCCAGCACCGATCCGATGGCGATGCCCGCGGCCACCTGGCCGGGCGTGCCTTCCGAGTGCAGTGTCTTGATGATCGACTGGATGAGCTTGAGCAGGCTCAGCATGTAGGAAAGTATGAGGGCTATGGGCTATGGGCCAGATCGCGTCTGGATTCTGGCGATCCTTCGCGTCGCTCAGGATGACAGGTTTTGCCCATAGCTAATAGCCAATAGCGCGCCCCCGTATTATCCTCACGAACCTATGCCCCCACGACAGCGCCGCGCACCGCACGTGCACAAGTTCGGCGGCGCATCCCTGGCCGATTCCGCCGCCGTCCGCCGTGCCGTCGACATCATCCAGAGTCACCATCCCGAGCCTGCCGTGGTGGTGGTTTCCGCCATGGCGGGAGTGACCGATGCGCTGCTGGCCGTCGCTCAGCAGGCGGAAGGGGGCAACGAACGCACCCTCGCGCCCCTGATCGGGCAGCTCCGTACCCGGCATGCGGAGGCCGCCCGAGCGCTGCTTCCCACCGGCCGGGCTCGCACGGCGATGCTGGCGCACATCACGGAGGTGTTCGAAGAGCTCGAGGCGCTCGCGGGAGGGTTGCGTCGCCTTCGTGAGCTGACGGCACGTACCACCGACGTCGTAATCTCGCGGGGAGAGCGGCTCAGCGCTCGGCTGATGGCCGCGGCCCTGGACGCGGCCGGCACCAAGGCCAGGTACGTCGACGCGCTCGAGGTGGTACATACCGACAACGCGTTCGGACAGGCGTCGCCCGACTTTGTCCATACCGACCGGTCGGCGCTGGCGATTCTTGGGCCTATCATCGCTGGTGGCTTCATCCCTGTCGTGCCGGGCTTCATCGGGGCAACTCCAACCGGCGAGGTTGCCACCCTGGGCCGGGGTGGATCGGACCTCACCGCCACGCTTCTCGCACGCGCCCTCGGCGCGCGGCAGGTGTCGCTCTGGAAAGACGTGCCGGGATTGCTGACCGCCGATCCCCGGGTGGTTCCAGACGCGCGGGTTATACCACGCCTGCACGCCCGCGAGGCGGCAGAGCTGGCGTATTACGGAGCGAAGGTGCTTCATCCCCGCGCCCTGATTCCTCTGGCGGGTCGGCGCATAGCGATCCACATACGACCGTTCGAAGACCCCGACTCGCCAGGTACCGAGGTCTCGGAGCAGGTGGAGCCGGGTCGCTTTCCGGTGAAGGCTCTGACGGCCGCTGGTGGCCAGGCCCTCATCACGGTGACCGGCAACGGCATGCTCGGCGTACCGGGCATCGCGGCGCGCACTTTTGCCGCTCTGCACGCAAGGCGGATTTCGGTCTCACTCATATCGCAGGCGTCATCCGAGCATTCGATCTGCTTCAGTGTGCCTGAGCCCTTTGCGGCCGATGCGCGCGACAGCCTTATGCAGGAGTTCCAGGGAGAGATCGGGCGCCGGGAGATCGATGGCGTGGAGGTGACCCCCGCCATGGCCACCGTTGCCGTGGTCGGGCTTGGGATGCACGGCACGCCCGGAGTGGCGGCAGGCGTGTTCTCTGCTCTTGCCGCCGGGAACCTCAACGTCGTGGCCATCGCTCAGGGCTCATCGGAGCTGAACATCTCGGTGGTGGTAGCGGCCTCAGACGCCGCGGAGGCTCAGCGCCGGATCCATGCGGCGTTCCAGCTCTCTCGTATCGCCGGCGGTTCCGTGATCAGGCCGGAGCGTATGGAGGTCGTGCTCCTCGGGTTTGGCCAGATCGGCCGAGCCCTCGCCTCGCTGCTGGCCCGGGTCGACCGGCCGGCGCTGTCGCTGCGGGTTGCCGCGGTGATCGACCGCTCCGGCTTCATCTTCGATCCAGAAGGAATCAGTCCGAGGCGTCTGGCCGGCCTGGCCAGCGAAAAGCGAAAGGGGCGCCGGCTGGCCGACCTTCCCAAGGGCCAGGCGGCGACTGCGGAGGCAGCCGTGGCGCACATTGCCGGGTACGCGCTGACCCGACCCGTATTGGTCGACCTCACGGCCGACGACACCGTGGCCGCACTGGAGCAGGCGCTGACCCACGGCATGGATCTGGTGCTGGCCAACAAGCGTCCGCTCGCAGATCGCCGGTCGGTCAGCGAAGGCCTCCGGCAGACGGCCAGGGCGCGCGGTCGCCGGATTCTGCACGAGGCGACGGTGGGTGCCGGACTCCCCATCATCGACACCTACCATAAGCTGGTGGAGTCCGGTGACCGGGTTGAGCGAATCGAGGGCTTGCTCTCCGGCACGCTGGGCTACGTGCTCAGTGAGGTGTCGGCCGGCGTCCCTTTCTCCCGTGCGGTGCGGAGCGCGAAGACCAAGGGATACACCGAGCCCGATCCCCGGGACGACCTCTCGGGGATGGACGTGGCCCGGAAGGCGCTCATTCTCGCCAGGCTGCTCGGATATCAGGGGGAGTTGCGCCAGAGCGCAGTGGAGTCGCTGGTACCCAAGTGGGGGCGCGATCTCTCGATGGCGGATTTCCTTGGCCGGCTGGATGAGGTAGATGCGCAGTGGAAGCGGCGAGTGGACGAGGCGGCCGCTCAGGGCTCGGTGCTGCGCTATCTGGCGCAGGTAACTCCAACCAAGGTGGCCGTGGGTGTGCAGGCGGTTCCGCTGGCCAGTCCGCTGGCCGGAATCAAGGGATCGGACAATCAGCTGGTGTTCACCACTGCGCGATACAAGTCCAATCCCCTCGTCATCACCGGTCCCGGGGCTGGCGCCGAGGTGACCGCCGCTGGCGTGCTCAACGACATTCTGCGGCTGGCCGGCGCATGAGCCCGGAGCGGCGGTCGGTCGTGGCCTTTGCGCCGGGCGGTGTCGGCAACATCGGCCCGGGCCTCGACATCCTGGGGCTGGCGCTTGCCGGGGTGGGCGACACCGTCCGGGCAGAATGGACAGCCTCGCCCGGCATCCAGATCCTCGATCCTGGGCATCCGGATCTCCCCACCGATGCTGCTCGCCACACAGCCGGACTGGCCGCGCGCGCAGTGATCGATCGCAGCGGCGATGCCCGTCGCGTGAAGGGCGGCGTTGGGTTGACGGTCACCAAGGGACTCCCACTGTCCGGCGGTCAGGGCGGCAGCGCGGCATCGGCAGTCGCCGGCGCCGTGGCGGTGAACGCGCTGCTGGGCTACCCCCTGGACCGGTGGGCGCTGGTAGCCGCGGCGCTGGCCGCAGAGGAGAAGATCTCGGGCCGCCACGCGGACAACGTCGCTCCGGCACTACTTGGGGGAATCGTACTGATCCGGTCGCTCGACCCCCTTGACCTGGTGGAGCTGCCGGTTCCGGACGAGCTGTGGGTTGTGGTGGCGCGGCCCGACCAGCGCATGCGGACGGCCGATGCGCGCTCAGTCCTGCCCGAGCAGATCTCCCGCGCAACCGCTGTGCACCAGGCAGCGCAGGTGGGTGCCATGGTGGCCGCACTGGCGAGCGGGGACTACGAGCTGCTCGGCCGCGCCATCGACGACCGCATAGCCGAGCCGGTGCGGTCGGCGCTCCTGCCCGGTTTCCGGGAGGCCAAGCAGGCCGCGCTCGCCGCTGGGGCCCTGGGGAGCTCGATCTCCGGTAGCGGTCCCACCGCCTTCGCGCTGGTCCGCGGGTACGATGCCGGAAAGCGGGTTGCTGCCGCCATGGCCGATGCCTACACTCGGTGCGGACACCGAAGCGAGGTCCGGGTGGCACAGGTCGATCACCAGGGGGCCCGGGTGATCGGGGAGTCCGACGGGGAGAGTCCATGAGATTCCAGACCCAGCGGCCCGCCAGCTGGCAGTCGTGTATCGCTTGCGGCAATGAGATGGTGGAGACCGATCCGCTGCCGCGCTGCGGCGTCTGCGGCGGGCTGCTGGAAATCGAGCACCGACCGCCGGCCATGACGCCGGCGGAACTCATTCAGCGTTTTACCGAGCGGCGGGGCGGCCAGCCAGGGGCCACGGCATCGGGCGTGTGGCGTTTTCGCGAGATCGTGCTTCCGAGCGCTGACACCGTGGTATCACATCCCGAAGGGAACACCCCACTGCTGCATCGAGTCGCACTGGACCGGTGGGCTGGTGTCGACCATCTGCTGCTGAAACACGAAGGCCACAACCCGACAGGATCGTTCAAGGACCGCGGCATGACAGTGGGCGTGACGCAGGCAAAGCGGATCGGCGCCGCGGCTGTGGCCTGCGCTTCGACCGGGAACACCTCGGCATCACTCGCGGCCTACGCGGCGCAGGCAGGTCTTCCGGCCCTGGTGCTGGTGCCGCGAGACGGCGTGGCGACCGGCAAACTGGCCCAGTCACTCGCCTATGGTGCCAAGACGCTGCTGGTTCGGGGTGACTTCGACGACTGCCTCCGCCTGGCCGAGCAGGCCAGCACCCAGCTGGGCGTCTATCTGTTGAACTCGATCAACCCGTTTCGCATCGAAGGCCAGAAGACCATCGTCCTGGAGATGCTGCAGCAGCTCGTCTGGGAGTCCCCCGACTGGATCGTGCTGCCGGCAGGCAACCTGGGAAACACTGCCGCGTTCGGAAAGGCGTTGCGCGAGGCTCGCCGCTGGGGGCTGATTTCGCGCCTGCCTCGCCTGGCAGCAGTACAGGCAGCGGGAGCGGCGCCGTTCGCCCGCAGCTTTGCCGAGGGGTTCAGCAAGCGGCACCGGGTGAAGGCCGACACGGTGGCCACCGCCATCAAGATTGGGGATCCGGCCTCATATGACCGCGCGGTACAGGCGATCACCGAGACCGATGGGGTGGTGCTGTCCGTATCGGATGCGGAGCTACTGGAAGCGAAGGCGGCGGTCGATGCGTCCGGCGTCGGCTGCGAACCGGCAAGCGCCGCCACGCTCGCCGGGCTCAGGCAGCTGGTGCGGCAGGGAACGGTGAAGCCGTCCGACCGGGTCATCGGAGTGTTGACCGGCCACATCCTCAAGGACCCCGGACTCCTTCTGAAATACCATCAGGAGACCGACCCGCCGCCCCCCGGCGCCAACCGCCCACTCGAGATCGATGCGGATATCCGCGAGATCGAACGGGTCCTCAAATCAAAAGCGTAAGCAGTAAGCGGTAAGCGGGATGGCTCGGAGCGGTCCCGCTCACTTCTTACCGCTCACGCTTTTCACCCCCGTCTTGTCACCTTCCAGATCTTCCCATTCTGATCGGCTGAGATATACAGCGACCCGTCCGGTGCCACCGCCACGCCACTGGCCCGGAGCGCCGTAGGACCGCCCTTATCCGTGGCAAAGGTCGAGTACTGGCCCGTTGGCCGTCCATTTACAAAAGGAACGAATACGACCCGGTAGCCTTCCTGGGGTAGTGGAGCACGATTCCAGGACCCGTGAAATGCCACGAACAGCCCGCCCTTGTACTCCGGTCCCAATGCGTCCGCGTTGTAGAAGGCCAGCGCCATTGGCCCCCAGTGACCGGGAAAGGCAAGCACCGGATTTGCCGCCCTGTTACACCGGCCCACCTTTTCACCATCGCCGCCGTACTCCGGGGCCATGACTTTCCTCTTGTACTGGTTGCTGTAGTAGCAGTAGGGCCAGCCATAGTCGCCGCCCTGCTCGACCCGCACCAGCTCCTCGGCCGGGTTGTTCGCGCCGACCTCGTTGCTGAACCCCCAGTTGTCGCTCAGCTGATCGCGGCCGTGCACCGCGGCGAAGAGCGCACCGGTGCCAGGCTCGCTAGCCAGCGCCATCGCGTTCCGCAGCCCGGTGGCAAAGCGCCGTCCGTCCGCGAAGCGCTGGCCGAGGCGCTCTGCGGAGAAACGCCAGATGCCGGCGCGCTGCTCCAGCTCGGTGCAGGGATCGTTTCCCGGCGACGCCGGGAGCCGGTCGGTCTTCTGGCAGCTGTTCGTCTTGGAGCCGATGTTCACGTACATCGCGTCTCCTGGCCCGAACGCGATGCTCTTCGCTGCGTGTCCCCCATCGCGGGGTAACCCGGAGACCACCGTCTCTTCTTTCCCGCTGGGCTCGAGCTTGCCCTCACCCAGGCGGTAACGCACCACCTCGTTGTTCCGCGCGAAGTACAGGTAGCCATTGTGGATCTTTACGTCGTTCCCGCCGCCGGGACCGAAGCTAGCGCGCTCGTCAGGCTTCCCATCGCCGTCCTTGTCTCTGAACGCCAGCACCCCGCCGGTATTGTCCCCGGGCTTGCCGCTCAGAGCGGCGTAGAGATCTCCGTTGGGGGCGACGACCAGCTGCCGCACCGGCCCGAGGTCCCCTGCCACCGTGGTAGCACAGAGGCCTTCGGGCAGCACCAGGCCGCCGTTGTCGGAATCACATTTGGTGCTCCCCAGAGGGGAAATTCGCATTCCGAGCAGCAGCGCCAAGGGTGCCACAGCGAGCGCAGCCGGCCGGAGAATCGAGTGTGTGCCTGTCATGGAGGTGCCAGTGAAAGGGTGTGAATAGAGGGCTCCGCGCCCATTCTCCTCTGGAAAATACCCTCATGACCCCCCGGCCGGGGGGTCCCTCCCGAGGGGCCGCGACCTGTTCCCAGAGGGGAAATTGCCGATTCCCTATTGCATCAGGGCGCGGTCTGCTTACTGTTGATCACGGTAGTTCTCATTGGTTCCGAGGCACAGCACAGTTCTCACTCAATCAGGGAGATACTGCATGGCCACCACCAAGCGAAAAAAGACTGCCGGTAGAAAGAAGTCAGCGAAGAAGTCAGCCAAGCGGCCAGCCGCGCGGAAGAAAGCAGCGAAGAAAGCCACCAAGAGAAAGTCCTCAGGCAAGAAGCGCGCACCAAATCCAGCATTCATGAGACCGATGCAGCCGAGCTCGAACCTGGCAGCCGTGATCGGTAGCGGTGCGGTGCCACGTACCCAGGTCATCAGCAAGCTCTGGCAATACATCAAACGGCACGACCTGCAGGACTCCAAGAACCGTCGGGCCATCAACGCCGACGAAAAGCTCCGCCCGCTCTTCGGCGGCAGGAGCCAGGTCACCATGTTCGACCTCGCGAAGATTGCGAACAAGAACCTGAGCTAGCCCGGTTTCGTCCGGGTATTACCGAGGGCGCTCCCGCTGGGGCGCCCTTCTTGTTTGGTGGAGGGTATGGGCTGTGGGCGGCCTCCACTATCTTCCTCCCCCTATGGCCGGCGAATACATCTTCACGATGCGCGACCTCAGAAAGGTCGTGCCCCCTTCCCGAGAGATCCTCAAGGGAATTCATCTCTCGTTCTTTCCCGGCGCAAAGATCGGCGTCCTCGGCGCCAACGGCGCGGGAAAGTCTTCCCTGCTCCGCATCATGGCGGGCGTGGACAAGGACTTCCTCGGCGAGGCTCGCCCGCTGCCGGGCACCAGGATCGGCTACCTGCCGCAGGAGCCCCAGCTCGATCCGGCCAAGGACGTCCGTGGCAACGTCATGGATGGAGTGCGCGAGCAGCAGCAGATGCTGGATCAATTCAACGAGATCAGCGCCAAATTCGCCGAGCCGATGAGTGACGACGAGATGACCCGGCTGCTCGAGAAGCAGGGCAACCTGCAGGAGCGGATCGACGCGCTCGGGCTCTGGGAGCTGGATCACAAGATCGATATGGCCATGGACGCGCTCCGGCTTCCGCCGGGCGAGGCGGACGTCATGAAGATCTCCGGCGGCGAGCGGCGCCGGGTGGCGCTCTGCCGCCTGCTCCTGGAGCAGCCGGACATGCTGCTGCTGGACGAGCCCACCAATCACCTCGATGCCGAGAGCGTCTGGTGGCTGGAGCGCTATCTCGCCGAATTCCCCGGCACTGTGGTGGCGGTTACCCACGACCGCTACTTCCTCGATAACGTGGCGGGATGGATTCTCGAGTTGTATCAGGGCGCGGGTATCCCGTGGGAAGGCAACTACTCCTCCTGGCTGGAGCAGAAGGAGCGGCGGCTCGGCCAGGAGGAAAAGCAGGCCTCCGCCCGGCAGAAAACGCTGCAGCGCGAGCTGGAGTGGGTCCGGATGTCGCCGCGAGCCCGCCAGGCCAAGAGCAAGGCCCGTATTACCCGCTACGAGGAGCTGCGCGAAGAGGCCGAACGCCAGACCGAGGGAAGCGCCGAGATCATGATCCCGGTTCCTGAGCGTTTGGGGGACGAGGTGGTCATTGCGACCGACGTGACAAAGGGATTCGGTGACCGACTCCTCTTCGAGAATCTCACCTTTTCGCTGCCCCGCGGCGGCATCGTGGGCGTGATCGGTCCTAATGGAGCGGGCAAGACCACGCTGTTCCGGATGATCACCGGCCAGGAGCAGCCCGATTCCGGCACCCTCACCGTGGGCTCCACGGTGCAGACCGCCCATGTGGATCAGAGCCGGGACACGCTCGACGCCGGCAAGACCGTCTACCAGGAGATCTCCGGCGGCCAGGATCAGCTCCAGTTCGGCCGCCGCACGGTCAATGCGCGCGCCTACGCCGCCGGATTCAACTTCCGCGGATCCGACCAGCAGAAGAAAGTGGCCACCCTCTCGGGTGGCGAGCGCAACCGGCTCCACCTGGCCAAGCTGCTGAAGAGCGGCGGGAATCTTCTGCTCCTCGACGAGCCGACTAACGATCTGGACGTCGATACGCTGCGGGCGCTGGAAGAGGCGCTGCTCGGCTTTGCCGGCTGTGCGGTGGTCATCAGCCACGACCGGTGGTTTCTCGATCGTATCGCGACCCACATCCTCGCCTTCGAGGGCAACAGCGAAGTCGTGTGGTACGAGGGGAACTATCAGGACTACGCCGCTGACTACCACAAGCGGAAGGGCTCATC